>NZ_JBFUHN010000050.1:0-50506 GCF_056402375.1 Variovorax sp. P4_B10
ACCGGGTGCTCCCCGCAGCGAAATAAAGGAGGAGCGAAGCGGGGGACATTCGCGGAGGGGAGTACCCGGTGCCCTGTGCACGCGCCCTGAACAAMAGCAYTCCGAACACAAATGACCCGCGGCGGAAAACAGAAAAGAACCCCGGACGTCTACCAGCGCAGCAACCGCGGCCCCAGCACAGCCCCCACCAGCACCGGCACCGCGATCCCGCTCACGTACCAGACCGCAAGGAACGGCGCGGTGAGCTCCATGCAGTGCAGCGCATAGACCGCAGCGCCCACACCGCCCGCCAGCGCACCGGCCGCGGCACCTGCCAACGCAGGCTGCGTGGGCGCCAATCCCTTGAGTGCCACCAGCGTGGCCGCGAAAACCGGTAACGCCATCAGGCCGATGCTGAGCGCGCAGATGCGCCACGACTGCCCCATCAACGAAGGCATGCGCTCATCTGCGGGCACGGTGAACCAGACAACGACGGCCAGCCCCCAGATCAACAGCACCGGCAGCGCCGCACCGACCCAGGCGTGCCGCATCGCGACACCCGGCCGCGCAAGCCGCTGCACCGCGACGAAACCGGCTGCGGCAATGCACAGCGGGAACAGCACCTTGACCCAGAACATCGGCCAGAACATGGCCTGCACCAGGTCGCGCCGCAATCCGTATTCGGAGAGCAGGATCAGGAACGACAGCGGCAGCCCCACCAGCACCGCCAAGCCGAGACGCCGGCTTGCGGCACGGCGCGGCGCGGCGACGGGGCCGTTCGCCAGCATCGCGACAAGGTCGTCGGTCTTCATGCGGCGCTGCTCCAGCTGTTGCCGAACCGGGCGGCCAGGGCCTTGAGGCCGCGGTGGATGCCGACCTTCACCGCCGACTCGGACATGCCCGTCAGGTTCGCGGTCTCGGCCACCGAAAGGCCCTCGATCTTCACGTGCACGATGGGCAGGCGCTGGCGCTCGGGCAGCGTTTCGAGCAGGCCGCCGAGGTCGCGCCTCGCGTCGCTGGCCTCGGTGGCCGATTCGGCGAACACCGCCAGGTCGTCGTCCAGCGGGACATGCAGGTCCTCTCGGACCGACTTGGCACGCAGCAGGTCGATCATCTTGTAGCGCGCAATCGCATGCACCCAGGCCGTCAGCGGCTGGTCGCTCTGGTAGGTGTGGCGCTGGTTGTGCATGGCGAGCAGGCATTCCTGGACGAGGTCTTCCACTTCATCGGGCCAGCCAAAGAGGCGCTTGCCCAGAAAGGCGCGCAGGTGCGCGCTGAGTTTCTGCAGGAATTCGCGGTAGGCCGCGGCGTCGCCGTCGAGGCCGCGAAGGAACAGGCTCCGCAGCGCCGCTTCCGCGTCGCTCATTTGCATCCTGCTGCCTACTGTGTTTCGTGCCATCGGGCTGGCTGGTTACAGCTTTGTCGAAAAAAAGATTCCGATGGATTGTGCCGCGCCTGGCGGCCCGGCCTCGCCCCGAACCTCAGGACGCCGGCGCCGGTGCGTCCACCGCGAGGCCGGTGACCTCCTTCACGCACCGATCGATGACCGGGCCGCTCTTGCGCCTGATCTTGTCCGTGTCCTGCAATTCGGCAACGGTGGCGTTCTTCATGATGCCGTCGGCGGCACAGGTGCACAGCTTGGCGAGTTGTTCCGGCGATTGATCCGCACGCGATCTGGCGCTCTTGGTGCAGCTCTCGATGAAGCTCTTCCTGAAGTTGACCTTGAAGGCGGAATCGAAGCCTTCCGAGAAGCTTTCCGCGGCCTTGTCGCAGGCGGCCAAGGTCAAGGCGAGGCATAGACAGAGAAGGATGCGCATTGTTTTTCCTCCGGGAGAGATGGTATCGAGTCGAACCACCACGCGCATTGTTCAACACCTTCCAGCCGGCGAAGTGCACCTGCCCCCCCACGCCGCGCCCTTCGCTTGCCAGCCGCACGAGTGATCGGTACATTGCATTTTTTGAGGGTCTCCAATGTCCGTCGATAGCGCAGCGACCGCCCCCACCGCCCCCGTCACGCCCGCATCCGTGCTGCCCGCGGCAGTCGAACCGCCTGGAGCGACGCCCTTCCCGCCGCTCCATCCCTCGACATCGACCGGGCACATCCGGCTGACCTCGCATGCCGGCGGCTTCGGCGCGCTGCCCATCCAGTGGGGCGCGGCCACGGCGACCGAACGCGGGCCGGTGGTCGGCACCACCACCAAGCGCGCGCACCGCAACGTCATTGGCACGCACAGCGGCTCCTACAGCGTGTACCGCGCGCTCGCCGTGGCGTCCGGCGCCCTCAAGCGCGAGCACAAGGCGGACCTCACCAACACGGCGCCGACCGACGTGATCGGCCCTTACCCGCAGTGGAGCGAGCCGGGTCGCATCGTCTCGCTCGACCCCTGGGGCGCGCTGGTGGCCGACGTGTTTTCCACCGAGCTGGCCGCGGGCTACGACATCCGACCGACCATCGCGATCACCAAGGCCCATGTGATCCTGCCCGAGGTGATCGAGGCGCTGCAGAGCGGCCGCCTCAAGGCCGACGGCCACTTCCTCACCGCCGGCGGCGCCGCGATGGTGACCAAGGCCGCGATCGAACCCGTGTGGTACCTGCCCGAGGTGGCGCGCCGCTTCGGCTGCTCCGAGACCGACCTGCGCCGCACGCTGTTCGAGGAAACCGGCGGCATGTACCCCGAACTCGTCACGCGCTCCGACCTGGAGGTGTTTCTGCCGCCCATCGGCGGGCAGACGCTCTACATCTTCGGCAACCCGCGCGACCTGGCCAACCCCGAGGTCGAACTCACCGCGCGCATCCACGACGAGTGCAACGGCTCCGACGTGTTCGGCTCCGATATCTGCACCTGCCGCCCCTACCTCACGCACGCCATCGAGGAATGCATCCAGGGCGCGCAGCGCGGTGGCGTCGGCCTGATCGCCTACTCGCGCAAGGAAGGCCGCGCGCTCGGCGAGGTGACGAAATTCCTGGTCTACAACGCGCGCAAGCGGCAGATCGGCGGCGACACGGCCGACCAGTATTTCGCGCGCACCGAATGCGTGGCCGGCGTGCAGGACATGCGCTTCCAGGAGCTGATGCCCGACGTCTTCCACTGGCTCGGCATCCGGAAGATCCATCGCCTCGTATCGATGAGCAACATGAAGTTCGACGCGATCACCGGCTCGGGCATCGAGATCGGCGAGCGCGTGAACATTCCCGACGCGCTGATTCCAGCCGACGCCCGCGTCGAGATGGACGCCAAGATGGCCGCCGGCTACTTCACGCCCGGCCCGGTGCCGGACGCGGAGGAACTCAAGAAGGCCAAGGGCCGGGGATTGAGCGAATGAACGGAAACTACGACAAGGACCTGCCCGTCGACGGTTCCGGCAGCCTGCGGCCGGGCGGCGCCGGCGAGATCGACCCGTCGATCGAATTCACCCCGGACGCCGGCCACCCGGCGGGCGCGGCCACCCTGCTGCGCACCACCGCCGCCATTCGCCAGCGCGCGGGCGCCCTGCTGGCGCGCGCGCGCCGCGGCGAGTCGCAGTGGTTCCGCATCGGCAGCGACGACATGCTCGAAGACGCGGCGCGCACCGTCGCCGAGGTCACGCGCGAACGGTATCCCTGGGACACCATCCCGTACCACAGCCGCTGGCGCCACTTCGAGGCCGGCGGTATCGACCGGCTCAAGCAACTCGACAAGCTGCTCGGCAAGGGCATCGATGCCCGGCAGCGCGCCCGCGCGCACATCGACCTCGTGCTGGTGAGCGTGCTGCTCGATGCCGGGGCCGGCCCCGACTGGCACTACATCGAGCCTGCCACCGGCGAGCGCTACACGCGCTCCGAAGGCCTGGGCGTGGCGAGCTTCCACGCCTTCACGAGCGGTCTTTTCTCGTCCAACCCCGACCATCCGCTGCAAGCCGACGCGGCCGGCCTGCGCGGCCTCGTGACCGACCGGCTCGGCGACGCCTTCCAGGTCAGCGACGTGAACCCGCTGGTGGGACTCGCGGGCCGTGCGGTGCTGCTGCGCCGGCTCGGCGAGGCGATGAGCGAACAGCCCGAGACCTTTGGCGACGACGGCCGGCCTGCCGGCATGTTCGATGCCCTCGTGGCCCCCTTCGGCGCTGCCGCGCCGCCCACCGCCGAGATCACCGCGCACCAGATCCTCTCGCTGCTGCTCGAATCGCTTTCGCGCATCTGGCCCTCGGCCAATGCCGTGGACAGCATCGCGGTCGACGGCAGCGACAACACCGGCGGCTTCGGCTCGGGGGACCCGGCGCTGGCGCTCGGCGACTGCTGGCGCCACAGCGCGGTGCGCGGCCCCGGCCTCACCAACGGCTGGATGCCGTTCCACAAGCTGTCGCAGTGGCTCACCTACTCGCTGCTCGAACCCTTCGAATGGGCGGGCGTGAAGGTGCGCCATCTCGATGCCCTGACCGCCCTGCCCGAATACCGCAACGGCGGCCTGCTGATCGACAGCGGCGTGATCGTGCCGAAGGACCCGGCCTTTCTCGCTCGCCGCTGGAAGGCGAGCGACGAGTTCATCGTCGAGTGGCGCGCCCTCACCGTGGCACTGCTCGACGAGCTGGCGCCGCGCGTGCGCAAGGTGCTCGACCGCACCGAGGAAGAGTTGCCGCTGGCCTGCGTGCTCGAAGGCGGCACTTGGGCCGCGGGCCGGGCGCTGGCACAGCGCTTGCGTGACGGTGCGCCACCGCTGCAGATCGAGAGCGACGGCACCGTCTTTTAGACTCCCGGGTTCAGCAACGGTAGAAAAAATCCAATGAGCAACGTCCACCTCGTCAACCACCCTCTCGTCCAGCACAAGCTCACGCTGATGCGCCGCAAGGATGCGTCCACCAACAGCTTCCGCCGGCTCCTCAACGAAATCAGCATGCTGATGGCCTACGAGGTCACGCGCGACATGCCGATGCAGGACATCGAGGTCGAGACCCCGCTCGAGACCATGCAGGCCAAGGTCATCGACGGCAAGAAGCTGGTGCTGGTGTCCATCCTGCGCGCCGGCACCGGCATCCTGGACGGCATGTTGACCGTGGTGCCCGGTGCGCGCGTCGGCCACATCGGCTTGTACCGCGACCCGAAGACGCTGACCGCCGTCGAGTACTACTTCAAGATGCCCGGCGAGATGGAGAACCGCGACGTGATCGTGGTCGACCCGATGCTGGCCACCGGCAACTCGGCCGTGGCCGCGGTCGAGCGCCTGAAGGAGCTCAACCCCAAGTCGATCAAGTTCGTCTGCCTGCTGACCTGCCCCGAAGGCATCGCGACGATGCAGAAGGCCCACCCCGACGTGCCGATCTACACCGCCGCGATCGACCGCGAGCTCAACAGCCACGGCTACATCCTGCCGGGCCTGGGCGACGCCGGCGACCGCATCTTCGGCACGAAGTAAGGCTCGCCCCCCAGGCTGCGCGCACTTCGTGTCGCTTCGCCCCCCTACCGGGGGGCAACACCTGAGGCCCGGCAAAGCCGGTTCCTCGGTGTTTCCCGAAGGAAGCCGGGCCAGAGCGGGGATGGGGATTGCAGCGCTTGATTTTTTACAAACCGAGGAGAAGCACCGTGACAGCACGCCGTCAGTTGATCATTCGTTCCGTCGCCATCGCCGCAGCGCTTGTGGCTGGTGCGCCCGGCCTGGCGTTCGCACAGGCCAAGCTCAAGGTGGCGGCGGTGTACACCGTGCCCTTCGAGCAGCAATGGGTGGGCCGCATCCACAAGGCGCTCAAGGCGGCCGAGGCGCGTGGCGAGATCGAATACAAGGCCACCGAGAACGTCAGCAACGCCGACTACGAACGCGTGATGCGCGAGTACGCCACCGGCGGCAACCAGCTGATCCTCGGCGAGGTGTTCGGCGTGGAAGCCGCGGCGCGCAAGGTCGCGAAGGACTTCCCCAAGGTCGCCTTCCTGATGGGCTCGTCGCTCAAGCCGCAGGCGCCCAATTTCAGCGTGTTCGACAACTACATCCAGGAGCCGGCCTACCTGAGCGGCATGGTGGCCGGCGGCATGACCAAGAGCAACCGCATCGGCATGGTCGGCGGCTTCCCCATTCCCGAAGTGAACCGGCTCATGAACGCCTTCATGGCGGGCGCGAAAGAAACGAACCCGAAGGTCGAGTTCAGCGTGAGCTTCATCAACAGCTGGTTCGACCCGCCGAAGGCCAAGGAAGCAGCCTTCGCGATGATCGACAAGGGCGCCGACCTGATGTACGCCGAGCGCTTCGGCGTGTCGGATGCCGCGAAGGAAAAAGGCAAGCTCGCCATCGGCAACGTGATCGACACGCAGAGCCAGTACCCCGACACGGTGGTCGCCTCGGCCCTGTGGAACTTCGAGCCTGCCGCCGACCGCGCGATCAAGCTCGTGAAGGAAGGCAAGTTCGCCGCCGAAGACTACGGCGTGTACGCGCAGATGAAGCACAAGGGCTCCGAGCTGGCGCCGCTGGGCACCTTCGAGAAGAAGGTGCCGGCGGACATCGTCGCCAAGGTGAAGGCCAGGCAGGCCGATATTCTCTCGGGCAAGTACACCGTGAAGGTGGATGACACCCAACCCAAGTCCACCGCAAAGTGAGGACGACCACGATGACTGTGCGCTGGCGCTCCGCGCTGTCCGCCTGCGTGCTGGCTGCCGGCCTGATCGGCCTTTCGGGCTGCGCCGGCGTCTACAAGGGCACCGGCGTCGGCATCAACAGCAGCACGCGTCTCGACGACACACCGCGCATCGCGGTGCTCTCGGCCTTCGAGCCCGAGCTCAAGCTGCTGCTGACACGCCTGCAAGGCCCGGCCAAGCACAGCGTGAACGGCGTCGAGTTCACCACCGGCACGCTCGAAGGCAAGCCCGTGGTGCTGTTCCTCTCCGGCATCAGCATGACGAACGCGACCATGAACACGCAGCTCGTGCTCGACCGCTTCCGCGTCACGAACATCGTGTTCAGCGGCATCGCGGGTGGCGTGAATCCGTCGCTGCATGTCGGCGACGTCACGGTGCCGGCGCAATGGGGCCAGTACCTCGAAGTGCTGATGGCACGCGAAACCGCGCCCGGCAAGTACACCGCGCCGCCCTTCATCACCGACGCCACGCTGCCCAACTTCGGCATGATGCATCCGCGTCCGGTCGAGGTGCGCTCGGCGACGCGGCCGGAGATCGTGCGCAAGTTCTGGTTCGAGGCCGATCCCAAGATGATCGACGTGGCACGCAGCATCCGCAATGTCGACCTGGCCAACTGCAGCGCCGGCAAGTGCCTTCCGCGCAAGCCCCAACTGGTGGTCGGCGGCAACGGCGTCTCGGGCCAGGCCTTCATGGACAACAAGGCCTACCGCGAATACACCTACAAGACCTTCCAGGCCAACGTGCTCGACATGGAAACCGCGGCCGTGGGCATGGTGGCCTACAGCAACGGCGTGCCGTACATCGCCTTCCGCTCGCTCAGCGACCTCGCGGGCGGCGGCGACGGCGCAAACGAGATGGGCACCTTCATGGGCATCGCGGCCGACAACTCCGCCAAGGTCATGCTGGCGTTCCTGGCCGCCTGGAAGTGACGGTGGCGCCCGTCCGCCTCGTGCTGCTTCCGGGGATGGATGGAACGGGCGATCTTTTCGAGCCCTTGAAGCAGGCCATGGGACCGCACGCCGTCATCGATGTCGTGCGCTACCCGGGCCAGCAGGTGCTGGGCTACGACGAGCTGGAGCCGCTGGTCCGCGCGCAACTGCCGACGCAGGAGCCTTTCGTGCTGCTCGGCGAATCCTTTTCCGGCCCGCTGGCGATTTCGATCGCAGCGTCCCGCCCCGCCGGACTGCGCGGGCTGATCCTGTGCTGCAGCTTTGCGCGCAGGCCCAAGCCCGCGATGGCGATGCTGCGCGCGGGCCTGCTCGAGCTGTCGATGAGCCTGGTGCATTCGAAGGCGATGCGGGTGCCGATGCGCCACCTTCTGCTGGGCCGCTCTGCGCCCCCGCATCTGGCGGGCCTGCTGCAGGATTCGCTGAAGCAGGTGTCGGTCGCCGTCATGACCCGCCGCATGAAGGAAGTGCAGCGCGTGAACGTGGTCGACAAGCTCTCGCGGGTGCACGTTCCGGCGATGTACCTGCAGGCCCTGCAGGACCGCGTGGTCCCGAAGCAGGCCGTTGCGATCATCCAGCGCAAGCTGTCGGCGCTTCGCGTCGTGAAGCTGGACGGGCCTCACGGGCTCCTGCAGGCGTCGCCTGTCGCGGCCGCCGAGGCCATCGAGAATTTCTGCCGCGATCTGCGGCCCGTTGCCCCATGAACCCCACCGTGCTTCGCCTCCGGGGCATCACCAGGCGCTTTGGCAGTCTCGTGGCCAACGACGCCATCTCCCTCGACCTGCAGGCGGGCGAGGTGCTCGCCCTGCTCGGCGAGAACGGCGCGGGCAAATCGACGCTGATGTCGATCCTGTTCGGCCACTACGTCGCCGACGAAGGCAGCATCGAGGTGTTCGGTGCGCCGCTGCCTTCCGGCAACCCCAAGGCCGCGCTCGCCGCAGGCGTAGGCATGGTGCACCAGCACTTCACGCTGGCCGACAACCTCAGCGTGCTCGACAACGTGATGATGGGCACCGAGCCGCTGTGGCGCGTGTTCTCGCGCCGTACGGCCGCGCGCACCCGGCTGCTGGAGGTTGCACGACGCTTCGGCCTGCCGGTGCAGCCCGACGCGAAGATCGGCAGCCTCTCGGTCGGCGAACGCCAGCGCGTCGAGATCCTCAAGGCGCTGTACCGCGGCGCGCGCATCCTGATCCTCGACGAGCCGACCGCCGTGCTGACGCCGCAGGAAAGCGAGGCGCTGTTCGCCACGCTCGCACAGATGGTGGCGCAGGGCCTGTCGGTGATCTTCATCAGCCACAAGCTCGGCGAGGTGCTGCGCGTGTCGCACCGCATCGCCGTGCTGCGCGGCGGCAAGCTCGTGGCCGAGGCGCGCACGGCCGATACGACGCAGGCGCAGCTGGCGCTCTGGATGGTCGGGCATGCGGTCGAGCCCCCGCAGCGCCGGCCCGCCAAGTCGGTGGGCGATGCGGTCTGCGTGCTCGACCACGTGAGCACCGCATCGGCCAGGGACGGCGGGCAGGACCCTTCGAGCGCCCTTCGCGAGGTGTCGCTGACGCTGCGCGCCGGCGAGATCACCGCCATCGCCGGCGTCTCCGGCAACGGCCAGGTGGCGCTGGCCGAACTGCTGTGCGGCACGCGCCGCGCGGTCTCCGGCACGGCTCAACTGATGGGCCGCGCGCTGCCGCCCTCGCCCGCCCGGCTGGTGCAGCGCGGCGTGGCGCGCATCCCCGAAGACCGGCATGCGGTCGGCGTGGTCGGCGACCTGCCGGTGTGGGAAAACGCGGTGTCCGAACGGCTGCGCAGCCCGGTCTTCTCGCGCTGGTCGTGGTTCGTGCGGCGTGCGGCCGCCCGGCTTCATGCCCGGCGCATCGAAAAAGCATTCGACGTGCGCGGCGCGGGCCTGATGGCGCCGGCCCGCGCGCTCTCCGGCGGGAACATGCAGAAACTGATTCTGGGGCGCGCACTGCTGGCGCCCGAGCAGGCCGAGAACGCCGACAACAAGAAATACCCGACCCGTGCGCCGCGCCTGATCGTGGCGCACCAGCCGACCTGGGGCCTCGACATCGGTGCCGTCGCCTATGTGCAGCAGCAGCTCATTGCCGCGCGCGATGCCGGCGCGGCGGTGCTGGTGATTTCCGACGACCTCGACGAAGTGCTCGCGCTCGGCGACCGCGTGGCCGTGATGCATGGCGGCCGCCTGGGCGAAGCGCGCCCGGCCGCGGCATGGACGCGCGAAGCGATCGGGCTGGCCATGGCCGGCGCGACAGCAGCACCACCGCAGCGCGCAGGAGCCGCGCCATGATGCGGCTCGAACGACGCCACGAGACCTCGCGCGCCGCGCTGGTGCTGGCACCCATCGGTGCGGTCGTGTTCACCATGGCGGTGAGCGCGCTGCTCGTGCTCTGGGCCGGTGCGCCCGTCGGCCGCACCTACGCGCTGCTGCTGCAGGGCGGCTTCGGCTCGGTGTTCGCCTGGAGCGAGACGCTGACGCGCGCGATCCCGCTGATCCTTACCGGCCTGGCCGCGACGGTCGCGTTCAAGGCGCGGCTCTTCAATATCGGCGCCGAGGGGCAGCTGTTCGCCGGCGCGCTCGCCGCCGTGGCCGTGGGCGGCATGCATGGCGGCACGGGCTTCGAGCTTTCGCCCTGGCTGCTGTTCCCGCTGATGATGCTGGCCGCTGCCGTGGCAGGCGCCCTGCTGCTGCTGGGCCCGGCCCTGATGAAGAACAAGCTCGGCGTCGACGAGGTGGTGACCACGCTGCTGATCAACTTCATCGTGCTGCTTGGCGTGTCTGCGCTTCTCGATGGGCCCATGAAAGACCCGACGGCCATGGGCTGGCCGCAAAGCGTGTCGCTGCAGTCCGACCTGGAACTCGGCAAGCTCATTGCCCAGACGCGCGTGCACACCGGGCTCGTCTGGGCCGTGTCGCTCGCGGTGATCGTGTGGGCGATCTTCAAGTACACGGTGCTGGGTTTCGACATTCGCGCCGTGGGCGCCAATGCGCGCGCGGCGGCCTTTGCCGGCGTGCCGGTCACGCGCACCGTGGTGATGGTGGCGCTGCTCTCGGGTGCGCTGGCCGGCCTGGCCGGCGCCATCGAGGTGGCGGGCCGCACGAGCTACGTCACGCTCGACATGTCGCCGGGCTACGGCTATACCGGCATCGTGATCGCGATGCTCGCGGGCCTGCACCCGCTGGGCGTGATCGCCGCGGGCGTGTTCGTGGCGGGCGTGCTGGTCGGCGCCGACACCATGAGCCGCGCGGTGGGCGTACCGACCTACATCGCCGACGTGATCGTCGCGGCCTCGCTGGTCGCGGTGCTGGTGGCGACCCTGCTGACGCAGTACCGGGTGCGACTGAAATGACCGACCTGCTCGACATCCTCGCCAATCCCTCCTTCTGGGTCGCGGTGCTGCGCATCGCCACGCCGCTGATCCTCGGCACGCTCGGCGTGCTGCTGTGCGAACGCGCCGGTGTGCTCAACCTGGGCATCGAAGGGATCATGGTCGCAGGCGCTTTCACGGGCTGGCTCGCGGTGTATGCCGGCGCGCCGTTGTGGGTCGGCGTCGGCGTGGCCGCGCTCACGGGCATGGTGTTCGGCCTGCTGCATGCCTTTCTCACCGTGGGTCTGGCGCTGTCGCAGCACGTCTCGGGGCTGGGCATCACGCTGCTGGCCACTGCGCTCAGCTACTTCGGCTACCGCGTGAGTTTCCCGAAGGTGAACACACCGCCGACCGTCACGCCTTTCGCGCCGATGGACTGGCTGCCGGTGCCGATATTGAACGCGCAGACCGCGCTCACGCTGTTCGCGCTGGTGTTGGTGCCGCTCGTAGGCTGGGTGCTGTACCGCACGCCGCTCGGGCTCGCGCTGCGCATGGTGGGCGAGAACCCGCAGGCGGCCGAGAGCCAGGGCGTGTCGGTCGCGGCCACGCGCACCGGCGCCATCGTGGCGGGCTCGGCGCTGATGGGCATCGCAGGCTCGTTCCTCACGCTCTCCGCCTTCAACGCCTTCTTCTTCAACATGGTGAACGGCCGTGGCTGGATCTGCGTGGCGCTGGTGGTGTTCGCTTCGTGGCGGCCCGGCAAGGCCCTGCTCGGCGCGCTGCTGTTCGCGTTCTTCGACGCGCTGCAACTTCGGCTGCAACAATCGGGCGATGCCGTGCTGCCTTACCAGCTGTACCTGATGCTGCCGTACCTGCTGTCGATCCTCGCGCTGGTGCTGGTGGCGCGCAAGGCCAGCTATCCGCAGGCGCTGATGAAGCCGTATCGCAAGGGGGAACGCTGATGATGAAGACAACCGCTGCAACGCTGCTCGCCGCGCTGCTGGCGCTGTGCGGCGCGGGCGCGCATGCACTCGGCAGCGACTACAGCTACGACACCTTCAAGACGCCCGATGCGGTCAACTGGGTACAGCTGTGCGGAACCTGGGGCAAGACCCATCAGGGCACGTACCGCGTCGTCCATGCCGACCAGTACGCGCAGTCCTTCCTCTATGTGCAGTGGATGGCGCGCGATGCCAATGGCGGCCTGCATGCCGAGCACACGGTGGCGATCGCCGAACTCGACAACGACCATGCCGAGATCGCGCTCACCGACCTCACCTGCCGCGCCACGCCGCGCGGCATCGTGGTGACGGCGAAGGCGACGTCCGGGCATGACGACAAGCTGCGCCGCGTGACCATCGAAGTCGGACCGGCGGCGGGGCAATACCGCTATCGGGCGCAGCGCACGCGCTGACACTCCAACCCGCTAGCGCAACTCGCCGCGCTGCGCGAAATAGCGCGCCGGCGAATCCCCGAAGCTGCGCTTGAACATCGCGATGAAGTTGCTCGGCGTGGCATAGCCGAGCGCATCGGCAATATCGGCCACGGCGTCGCCGCGCGCAAGCCGCTCCAGCGCATGCACCAGCCGGGCCTGCTGGCGCCACTGGGCAAAGCTCACGGCTGTCTCGGCCAGGAACAGCCGGCTCAGCGTGCGTGGCGAGAGTCCTGCCCATTGCGCCCACTCGTCGAGCGTGCGGGTGCTTTCGGGCTGCTCGCAGATCGCGGTGGCGATCCGCAACAGGCGGCGATCGGTCGGCATCGGCAGATGCAAGGGTTCATGCGGCGCGCGGCGCATCTCGTCGAGCAGCACGGCGGTCATGCGCGCCTGTTCGGTGTCGAGCCGGTCTTGCGCGGCCCAGGTCACGGCGCGCCGCACCAGCGCGCGCATGAGTTCGCTGATGCCGATCACGCAAGGCCGCTCGGGCAGCTCGCGGCTGGCCCGGGGGCTGATCAGCACGCTCCATCCGCTCATTGCGCCGCTGATGCTCACCTTGTGCGCCTCGCCGGGCGGGATCCAGCCCGCGCGGTGCGGCGGCAGCAGCCAGGAACCGTGGGCGGTGCGCACATGCACAAGGCCGCTCTCGACGCAGAAAACCTGTCCGCGTAAATGGCTGTGCCAGTCGTACTCGCGGGTGCCAAGGCGGAACTCGCTGCCCGCTTCGTCGGCGCCCCACAGGGCGATCAGCGCGGGTCCGTCGGCGCGCTCGCTCAGGTCGGGCACGCGGCCTTGGGCTCCGGGGTTCTTCGCCATGGCTGGATTTCATTATTTTTAGTCCCAGCAACGTTATCAGGGTTTGGCGCTCCCGACGAACACTGGCGGCCCTGAAACACAGAACCCGGAGTTGCTCGTGACCTCATCCTCCATGGCGGCGCCGCCGCCCTCCCTGATCCGTCCCCACATGCCGCCCTGGGTCGCGGTGCTGATCGCCTGCGTTTCGTCGTTCATGGTCGTGATGGACGGCGCCATCGTGAACGTGGCGCTACCCGCCATCCAGGCCGACCTGCATCTCTCGGCCATCGAACTGCAGTGGGTGGTCGATGCCTACCTGCTGGCGCTCGGCGGCTTCATGCTGCTGGCGGCGCGCGCGAGCGACCTGTTCGGACGCAAGCCGATCCTGCTGTCGGGCCTGCTGGTGTTCACCGCCGCCAGCCTGGTGGGCGGGCTGGCCGACAGCGCGGGCCTCCTGCTGGCGGCGCGCGCGGTGCAGGGCTTCGGTGCATCGGCGCTGGCCACTTCGACACTGGCGGTGATCGTGGCGGTGCATCCGGGCGGGCCGGCTCGCGCGCGCGCGATTTCGCTCTGGGCGGCATCCAGCGCGATCGCATCGGCCTTCGGCGTGGTGATCGGCGGCGTGCTCACCGCGCAGGCGAACTGGCGCTGGGTGATGTTCGTGAACGTTCCGATCGGCATCTGCCTGATTGCGGGCGTGGCGGCATGCCTGTCGCCTGCCCGGCGGGGCTCCGAGCGGCCATCGCTCGACTTTCCGGGCGCCCTGACGATCACTTCGGGCATCGGTGCGCTGATGTACGGCATCTCGCAATCGACGACGCAAGGCTGGGGCGCGACCGTCGTATGGATGGCGCTGTGCGCGGCCGCGGTACTGCTCGTGCTGTTCCTGATGATCGAGACCCGCAGCGCACGTCCGCTGATCCGGCTCGACATCTTTGCCGTGCACAACGTGCGCATGGGCAATGTCGTGGTGCTGGGCCTCGGTGCCTGCCTGACGGCATCGACCTTCTTCATCTCGATCGTGCTCCAGCAGGTGCTGGGCTACGGTCCACTCGATGCCGGACTGGCGATGCTGCCGATGGGCCTGGCGCTGGCCACGGCCGCGATCGTGTCGCGACCGCTGATGGACGGCGGTGTGCGGCGGCTGCCGTTCTTTGGCGGACTGGCAAGCGCTGCAGGCCTGGTCTGGATGAGCGCCGTTCCGCTCGATGCCGTCTTCCGCGTGCACGTGCTCGGACCGACCCTGCTGATCGGCCTCGGACTCGGTCTGATGCTAATGACGGCCACGCACACGGCCATCGGCGGCGTGCCGGCGAAGGACGCGGGCCTGGCCTCGGGCCTCTTCAACACGGCGCGCCAGTTGGGCGCCGCGCTGGGCATCGCCAGCCTCTCGACGCTGGCGCACTTCGTCGCGGAGGGGCAACTGGCAACGCAAGGCCCGCGCCTCGCCCAACTGCAGGGTTGCCGGGCGGCTTTTCTGGCCACTGCCGCGCTCGGCGTGCTCGCTG
Organism: Variovorax sp. P4_B10; assembly: GCF_056402375.1. Taxonomy (NCBI): domain Bacteria; kingdom Pseudomonadati; phylum Pseudomonadota; class Betaproteobacteria; order Burkholderiales; family Comamonadaceae; genus Variovorax; species Variovorax sp. P4_B10. The sequence goes on from NZ_JBFUHN010000050.1 coordinate 14,581, forward strand.
CGTTGACATCGCTGACACTGCGGCGCAATGCCGAAGGAAAATAGCGGCGATCCGATATCCATCGGGCCTTCGTCGCCCGGCCGCCAGAGACCCACCACGATGCTCGACCTCCTCATCACCAACGCCACCCTCCCCGACGGCCGCACCGGCATGTCGATCGCCGTGCAGGGCGGCCGCATCGCCGAAGTCAATGCAGGCCTCGACGCACCGGCGCACGAGAAGCTCGATGCGCAAGGCCTGCTGCTCGCGCCGCATTTCGTCGACCCGCACTTCCACATGGACGCCACCCTGAGCTACGGCCTGCCGCGCGTCAACGAGAGCGGCACGCTGCTCGAAGGCATTGCGCTGTGGGGCGAGCTCAAGCCGCTGCTCATGGCCGACGCGCTGATCGAACGCGCACTGGCCTACTGCGACTGGGCCGTGGCCAAGGGCCTGCTGGCGATCCGATCGCACGTGGACACCAGCGACGCCAGCCTGCTTGCCGTCGATGCGCTGCTCGAGGTCAGGCGCCAGGTCGCGCCCTACATCGACCTGCAGCTGGTCGCCTTTCCCCAGGACGGCGTGCTGCGCTCGCCGGGCGGCGTCGACAACCTGAAGCGCGCGCTCGACAAGGGCGTGGACGTGGTCGGCGGCATTCCGCATTTCGAGCGCACCATGGCCGACGGCGCCGCGAGCGTGAAGCTGCTGTGCGAGCTGGCCGCCGAGCGCGGGAAGCTGGTCGACATGCACTGCGACGAATCCGACGATCCGCTCTCGCGCCACATCGAGACGCTGGCCTTCGAGGCGCAGCGCCTGGGTCTGCAGGGCCGCGTCACCGGTTCGCACTGCACCTCGATGCATTCGATGGACAACTACTACGTGAGCAAGCTGCTGCCGCTGATCGCGCAGAGCGGCGTGGCCGTGATCGCCAATCCGCTCATCAACATCACGCTGCAGGGCCGCCACGACACCTACCCCAAGCGCCGCGGCATGACGCGTGTGCCCGAGCTGATGGCCGCCGGCGTGAACGTCGCCTTCGGCCACGACTGCGTGATGGACCCCTGGTACGGCATGGGCTCGGGCGACATGCTCGAAGTGGCGCACATGGGCCTGCACGTGGCACAGATGACGAGCCAGGCCGGCATCCGCCAGTGCTTCGAGGCAGTGACCACGAATGCCGCGCGCGTGATGCACCTGGAAGGCTACGGCATCGAGGCGGGTTGCGACGCTAGCTTCGTGCTGCTGCAGGCGCGCGACCCGGTCGAGGCGATCCGGCTGCGTGCAACGCGGCTCAAGGTGTTTCGCAAGGGACGCCTGCTGGCAGAAACGCCAGCAGCGACGGCGACGCTGCACCTGCCGGGACGCGCGCAGGCCAGCAGCTGGATGATTTCCCCGGCCTGATCCATGCCGGCGCCCTACAGCGGCCTGTCGTTCCGGCCGATGTCGACCTCGGACTTGCCCCTTCTGCGCGAATGGCTGGGCCGGCCTCACGTGGCCGAGTGGTGGGGCCACGCTCCTTCGCAGGCCGAAGTCGATGACGACTACACGCCGATGCTGGCGCCCGAATCGACCGACCGCGCCTACATCGCCCTGCTGGACGCGGTGCCAGTCGGCTACATCCAGTCCTATGTCGTCATGGGTTCGGACAGCGGCTGGTGGCAGGACGAGCGCGATCCGGGCGCACGCGGCATCGACCAGTTCCTCGCGCATGCCGAGCAGTTGAACCGCGGCCTGGGCAGCGCGATGGTTCGTGCGTTCGTCGACCGCTTGTTCCTCGACCCGGCGGTGACGAAGGTTCAGACCGATCCTTCGCCGGACAACCATCGTGCGATCCGCAGCTACCGGCGAGCCGGTTTCCAGGACCAGGCGGAAGTGGTTACGCCGGACGGGCCTGCGTTGCTGATGGTGCGCCGACGCTAGCGGCTTGCAGGTCGCGACGGATGAAATTGCGGCCCTTGACGGTATCTTCAGAAGCGGACACAAACGGATTGCCTTTCCTGGAGCACAGCCTCCTGCCCGAAGTTCTTGCGATACGTGTCGATGATGCCGGCGATGGAGGCATCGTCCTTCGCGCTGCGCGGATGCAGCAGCACCACGAGCTTCGACGGCTCGCGCACCACGCCGCCCGTGGCGCCGCGCCATTGGCCGACGGCGTCGAGCACGGTCAGGCCCTGTGGAAAGGCGGGCGTCACGGTGGCATCGAGGAAGCGGGTCCACTGGGCATCCGACACCCGCCCGCCGGCAGGTATGGCGCGGCCGAAATAGAGAGTGTCTCGTTCAAAGGCATCGAAGCCGGCCCCGCAGGCCTTGGCAGATTCGGATGCAGACGGCAAGGCACCGCAGCCTGCGAGCGCTGCGACCATAGCGCCAGCCATTGCAAAGGTCCGTAGGCGGCCGCGAGCAGAGATGCGCGTCATCATGAGATGGGTCCTCATCGATCATCAACCTGGGGCCGGGCCGGCTTCTCAGGCCTCGGGGGCAATCGCCTCGGCGTATTCGTAGAGTGCGCCCAGCAATTCCTCGCCCCGCTCGTCCACCGTTTCGGAGAGCGCATCGACTTCGCTGAACAATTGCTCGATGGTGCGCGCCCCGCCCTCGCCGTGGAACAGCCGGGCCACGCGCAGCGCCTCCCAGCGCTCGGTCTCTTCGGGGCCGAGCGACTCGGGCCAGTTGCGCGCGCGGTAGCGGAACAGGATTTCCTCGAGGCGTCCGTCGTCGAAACCGGTGCGGTCCTTGGCGAGCTCGGCGGCCGACAGGCCCCTCAGCTGGTTGAGACGCCGGCGGTCGGCGTTGCCGACGAAACCACCGTAGAGGTCTTCGTCGACGTCGGGCGTGGCCTCCTTGGGCCGCGCATACACCTGCGACCAGATGGCGCTCATGTCGGGCAGGTCGCGCGCAATGGCCGCGTGGCGCATGGCCGCGTCGAGATCGACACCCCAGCGCTGCGCCATGGCCGGCGCGAGCGTGCGCAGGTTGCCCACCACCATCGGCGACTTGTTGAGGTGGATGCCCTTCACCGGCAGCCGCACCACGCCTTCGGGCAATTCGGCGGTACGGGTGAAGAGCCGCAGGCGCAGGGTTTCCACGTCGAGGTCGCGCAGCTCGCTCGGGTCGTGGGCCAGGTCCCAGGCGATCAGCTCGTTCTTGTTGGTCGGATGGCTCGCGAGCGGCCACATCACGCCAAGGCAGCCGCGCTCCACCGGGAACATGCCGGAGACGTGCAGGAAGGGCTTGGCGGTTTCGCGCATCGCGGGCAGGCCGAGTTCGCTCGCCACGCGGTCCTTCTTGTGCAGGCTGAAGGCGAAGTCGAACAGCTTGGGCTGCTTGTCGCGAATCAGCCGGGCCAGCGCGATGGTGGCACGCACGTCGGACAGCGCATCGTGCGCCGCCTCGTGCAGCAGGCCGTTGGCACGCGCCAGGTCTTCGAGCTTGAAGCTGGGCTTGCCGTCCTCCTTCTTCGGCCACTCGATGCCATCGGGCCGCAGCGCGTAGGTCAGGCGGACCACGTCGAGCAGGTCCCAGCGGCCGCAGTCGTTCTGCCATTCGCGCGCATACGGATCGATCAGGTTGCGCCAGAAGAGAAAGCGCGTGACCTCGTCGTCGAAGCGGATGGTGTTGTAGCCGACGCCGATGGTGCCGGGCTGCGAGAAGGCGCGCTCGATCTGGGCGGCGAACTCATGCTCGGGGATGCCGCGCTCCAGGCACAGCTGCGGCGTGATGCCGGTGATCAGGCAGGCCTCGGGGCTGGGCAGGTAGTCCGGCGCGGGTTTGCAATAGACCATGAGCGGCTCGCCGACTTCATTCAGCTCGGCGTCGGTGCGGATGGCGGCAAACTGCGACGGCCGGTCGCGGCGCGGCACGGCGCCGAAGGTTTCGTAGTCGTGCCAGAGAAAGGTGTGGTTCATTCAGAGCAAAGGTGAAAACAAGCGCGCAATGGCATCGCCGAGGCGGCGCCAGAAACTTTGTGGCCGGTTGGCGCGCACCGCGCCGGAGCTGTGCAGGTCGGTTTCGAACTGCGCCCCCAGCGGCCGGGCCAGCGCGGGACCATAGACCACGGCGCAGACCTCGAAGTTGAGCCGGAAGCTGCGGTTGTCGAAATTCGCGGTGCCGATCATCGCGCAATGCTCGTCGACCACCAAGGTCTTGGAATGCAGCATGCGCGCCTTGTACTCCCAGACTTTCACGCCGGCGGCGATCAGCTCGTCGAAGTAAGAGCGCGCCGCGGCGCTCACGATGGCCGAATCGCTGCGGCGCGGCACCAGCAGGCGCACGTCGACGCCGCGCAGCGCGGCACTGGTGAGCGCCATCAGCGCAGGCTCGCCGGGCACGAAATACGGTGTGGTGAGCCAGGCGCGGTGCGTGGCCGAGTGAATGGCCTCGACGTGCATGCGGTGGATGGCTTCGAGCGCGTTGTCGGGGCCGCTGGTCACGATCTGCACGGGGATGTCGCCGGCCTCCAGCTGCGGCAGCATGGCGCCCAAGGCGGCGTCCATGCCGCGCGGGTCTTCGCCGGTGGCGTAGGTCCAGTCCTCGAGGAAGGTGGTTTGCAGCCAGCGCACCGCACTGCCCTCGATGCGCAGGTGCACGTCGTGGTACGCATCGGGCCGGGTGCGCTTGTCTTCCTCGTCGGTGATGTTGACGCCGCCGGTGAAGCCGACACGGCCGTCGCACACCACGATCTTGCGGTGGGTGCGGTAGTTGGTCACAGGGCGCAGGCGGCGGCCGATCTTGGTGTCGTGGAAGAGCGCCACCTTGACGCCGGCCTCGTGCATCGGCGCCATGAACTTGCGGCCGATGCGCTTGGAGCCCAGCGCGTCGATCAGCAGGCGGACGGTCACGCCTGCCTTGGCGCGCTCGACCAGCAGGTCGCGCAGCGCGGTGCCGATCTGGTCGGGTTCGAAGATGTAGTACTCGAGGTGAATGTGGTCTTGCGCAGCGCGCACGGCCTCGAAGATCGCGTCGAAAGTGCGCGCACCGCCCGACAACAGCGCCACGCCCGTGGCGCTCGACACCGGCAGCCCGCAGGCCGCAGTGCCCAGCCGCGCCATCTGCTGCAGCGCCGGTGGTGCGTTTTGCGCCGCATCGCGCAGACGCGCCAGATCGGCCTGCGCGGAGGCGCCGGCACGGTTGCGCAGCCGCTTGATCCGCTGCTTGCGCAGCCGCTGCGGCCCCAGGAAGTAATAGATGACGAAGCCCGCGAACGGCAGCAGCGCGAGCGACAGGATCCAGCTCATCGTGGACACCGGCGCGCGCTTCTGCATCACGATCCAGATCGACAGCACGGCGATGTAGCCGCTCCACGCCAGGGAGAGGCCGGTTTTCCATTCGTGGCTGAGTTCGGGAAGGATCAAGACGAGAAGACGGTGAGATTTCGGTGGCCCAAAGAAAAAGGCCGGCAGCGCATGCTACCGGCCTTTTTCTTCATTCCAGAGATACCGCGGAACCGGCTTCGCCGGGCCGCAGGTATCGCCCCCGGAAGGGGGTTGGCAAAGCGACACGAAGTGCGCGCAGCCTGGGGGAGAGCCCAGTTACCCTGCTGCGGCTTCTTCCGCTTCGGGCTTGGACTTGCCTTCCTTCTTCGGCAACGGCTGGATGTCCAGCAGCACTTCGTCCTTCTCGTCGAGATCGACTTCGAGGCGACCGCCGTCGGTCAGGCGACCGAAGAGCAGTTCGTCGGCCAGCGCACGACGGATCGTGTCCTGGATCAGGCGCTGCATCGGGCGTGCGCCCATCAGCGGATCGAAGCCCTTCTTCGCCAGATGCTTGCGCAGCTTGTCGCTGAAGGTGACTTCCACCTTCTTCTCGGCGAGCTGCGTTTCGAGTTGCAGCAGGAACTTGTCGACCACGCGCAGGATGATGTTCTCGTCGAGCGCCTTGAAGTTGACGATGGCGTCCAACCGGTTGCGGAATTCAGGCGAGAACAGACGCTTGATGTCGCCCATTTCGTCGCCCGCCTGGCGCGGGTTGGTGAAGCCGATGGTCGCCTTGTTCATGGTCTCGGCACCCGCATTCGTCGTCATGATGATGATGACGTTGCGGAAGTCGGCCTTGCGCCCGTTGTTGTCGGTCAGCGTGCCATGGTCCATCACCTGCAGCAGCACATTGAAGATGTCCGGGTGCGCCTTCTCGATTTCGTCGAGCAACAGCACCGAATGCGGCTTCTTCGTGACAGCCTCGGTCAGCAGACCGCCCTGGTCGAAACCGACGTAGCCCGGAGGCGCGCCGATCAGGCGGCTCACCGCGTGACGCTCCATGTACTCCGACATGTCGAAGCGGATCAACTCGATGCCCATGATGTAGGCGAGCTGCTTCGCGGCTTCGGTCTTGCCGACGCCCGTGGGGCCGGAGAACAGGAACGAGCCGATCGGCTTGTCACCCTTGCCCAGACCGGAACGCGCCATCTTGACCGCGGAGGCCAGCACTTCGAGTGCCTTGTCCTGGCCGAACACCACGCTCTTGAGGTCGCGCTCGATGGTCTGCAGCTTGCCGCGGTCGTCGTTGCTGACGTTGGCCGGGGGAATGCGCGCGATCTTCGCGACGATTTCCTCGACTTCGGTCTTGCTGATGGTCTTCTTGCGCTTGCTCGGCGGCAGGATGCGCTGGGCGGCACCGGCTTCGTCGATGACGTCGATGGCCTTGTCGGGCAGGTGACGGTCATTGATGTACTTGGCGCTGAGCTCGGCGGCGGCCTGCAGGGCTGCCACCGCGTACTTCACGCCATGGTGCTCTTCGAAGCGCGACTTCAGACCCTTCAGGATGTCGACGGTTTCCTGCACCGTCGGCTCGACCACGTCGACCTTCTGGAAACGACGCGACAGGGCCGCATCCTTCTCGAAGATGCCGCGGTACTCGGTGAAAGTGGTCGCACCGATGCACTTGAGCTGGCCGCTCGAGAGCGCCGGCTTGAGCAGGTTCGACGCATCGAGCGTGCCGCCCGAGGCTGCGCCCGCACCGATGAGCGTGTGGATTTCGTCGATGAACAGGATGGCGTTCGGCTTGTCCTTGAGCGACTTGAGCACGCCCTTCAGGCGTTGCTCGAAATCGCCGCGATACTTGGTGCCGGCCAGCAACGCGCCCATGTCGAGCGAGAACACCATCGACTCGGCCAGGATTTCAGGCACGTCACCCTGGGTGATGCGCCATGCCAGGCCCTCGGCGATCGCGGTCTTGCCGACACCGGCCTCACCCACCAGCAGCGGGTTGTTCTTGCGCCGGCGGCACAGGATCTGGATCACGCGCTCGACCTCGTACTCGCGGCCGATCAGCGGGTCGATCTTGCCGTCCTTGGCGAGCTGGTTGAGGTTTTGCGTGAACTGCTCGAGCGGCGATGCCTTCTCGTTGCGTTCGCCGCCGCCCTCCTCGCCCTCGCCCGAAGGCGATTCGCCGCTGCCCTTGACGGCCTCGGGCGGATCGCTCTTCTTGATGCCGTGGGCAATGAAATTCACCACGTCGAGGCGGGTCACGCCCTGCTGGTGCAGGTAGTAGACCGCGTGCGAATCCTTTTCGCCGAAGATCGCGACCAGCACGTTGGCGCCGGTAACTTCCTTCTTGCCGTTGCCGGTGGACTGCACATGCATGATGGCGCGCTGGATCACGCGCTGGAACCCCAGCGTGGGCTGGGTGTCGACATCATCGGTACCCGCCACCTGCGGCGTGTTGTCCTTGATGAAGTTCGTGAGCGACGCCCGAAGGTCGTCGACGTTGGCCGAGCAGGCGCGCAGAACCTCTGCGGCGCTCGGGTTGTCCAGCAAAGCGAGCAGCAGATGCTCCACGGTGATGAACTCGTGGCGCTGCTGCCGGGCCTCGACGAAGGCCATGTGCAAGCTGACTTCCAGTTCCTGGGCAATCATGTGATTTCCTTTTGCCTTGCTGTAAATAAGTTCTCAGATGGGTTGGAGCTTGCGCAATTCAACAGGTTCATGCAACTGGTTCGCTGACGCATTGCAACGGGTGCCCAGCCTGCTGCGCCGCCTCCATGACCTGATTGACCTTGGTAGCCGCCATATCCCGAGAATAGACCCCGCAGACGCCCCTGCCATCGAGATGGATCTTGAGCATGATCTGGGTGGCCGTTTCGCGGTCCTTGCTGAAGTATTCCTGCAGAACGACGATCACGAACTCCATGGGTGTGTAGTCGTCGTTCAGCATCACCACCTGATACATCTGGGGCGGCGCGGTTTTCTGCGGCCGGCGCTCCAGGACGACCGAATCTCCGTCATCCCCGGCCGGTTTTTGGGCCGGGGGGGTGCGGGGAGTTTTGGGAATTCTCGTTGCCATGAAAAAGATTCTATAGAGCGTGCAAGCGCCGTGCCGACGCAAGAAGACTTGGTGGCGCGTATTCGACAAATCAAGGGGCTTGCGTCGTGTACGACAATGCAAACAGCGAAAAAAACCGATGGCTGGCCGGCTTGCTCAAATATTGCGCAGGACCGGCTTTTTGGGTGCCGGCAATTTCCTGCCCTGCAGCCGGGTCGGCGCAGACAAGTCGGGCGGCAACGCATCGATTTTCTCGTCGCTGAGTTCCCGTTCGGGCACTTCCGGGGCGTGAACAAGCATGGGCTGCGACCGGGGGGCACCCATCAATTCCGGGGGGCAGGCCGAATCGGTGGCCGGCGCAGGCTGAGGCACGGGCGCCGTTCGTTCTGGCCGGTTGACAGCCTGCGGCGCCTTGACCGGCCGGGGCGTGGGAGAACCTGACAGCAGCGCCCGCCATTCGGCCTGCCTCTGGGCGTCCTGCTCCGACTGCCAGCGCTGCTGCTCACGAAGCTGCGCCTTGTGGCGCTCCGTATGCTGCCAGCCCAGAAACTCCAGCTCCACCCGAACGGTCTGCTGAACCCACTGCGGCACACACAGCAAGGCCTGCTGCAAGTCTCGCTGGGCTTGCTCCCGGGCCTGTTCGAAGGCCTGGCGCTGGGCTTCGAGTTGCGTACGGGTCGTGCGCGAAAAGACCCAGGCGCCGAGCCCGGCACCGAGCACTCCCAAGGCAAAGCAGGCCACCAGAAAACCAACCTGCATCTCGGTTTTCATCGAGGCGTTTCTCCTGCGGAGTCCCATTTGTGCAACAGATCGAGCGGAATGGCATCAGCCACCTGGGCAAAGCGCTGCCCCACCATGCGCTCAGACTGCTTGGTTCGTGGTTTTCGAGCCAAATGCGTCCACCACGAATGGTCTGAAGAATGTCGTCGCGTGTAACAAGGGCGGAAATGCGCTGGTTCCGGATGTTGCCCAGAGCCTGCTCGCCCAGCGGGAGGTAAGGCACCACGGCCAGACGCCCCAGGAACGCGGCGGGAAAACCTTCAGGGTCGAGACGGTGTGTGGCTCCTGGAACTCGCTCATGTTGATGGTGATGAGGTTTTTCTCTCCCCCATACATCGCTTCCGCCAGTACCAGCGCGGTTTCGGTCTTGCCGACGCCCGAAGGGCCGACCAGGAGGAAGACACCCACTGGCTTGTTCGGATCGGTGAGACGCGCTCGCGCTGTCTGGATGTGTTCCGCAATCGCGGCGAGTGCCTGGCTCTGGCCAATGACGCGTTCGTCGAGCACGGACTGAGGCCTGAAAACCGCAGCAACCTCATCTTTCACCATGCGACCCACGGGAATCCCCGTCCAGTCCGCGACGATGGCCGCGACCACCGACTCATCGACCTGGGGGAAGACCAGCGGTGCATTCTGCTGGCGCAGCAGGAGTTCTTCTTCAAGGGCCTGCAATCGCGCCGAGGGCCATTCGCCCTCGGCGCTACTTTCGCTCCCCTCCCTCTTCCCTGTTCTCAGCACGTGAATCTGCTGAACCATTGCGAGTTCTTCCTGCCAATGGGCTTCATGCGCCGACCCGATGCAGATCGCTGTCATTGAGTTGCCAGAGCCGATGAATCCAATGCATCAGCTCGACGTATGGGTTGCCCCTCAGTTTCGCGAAGGCTGTCGCGGATTCGATGCCACGAAACAGGGTGAGGTCGAGCTTGCCAAACAGCGCTCGTCGAGAAATCGTCATCGCGCGATCCACCCCCCATCAAGCAACACGAATGGCCCAGCTGCATTGCACGCCACGCCGGCACCATCGCGCCGGCCCTCCCCTTTTCTTTGACCACCTGGCACCCCCTATGCTTTCTTGAATAACCGCGATTCTGGGCGTTTGCGGAGGCGTGCGGAGAGCACAGTTTCTACCAATGGTTAAACGGAAAAAGCAGCCAATTGATCCGTGAAATTTGTCCAAAGCTTTACCTCTTTAAAGAAACCAAAGTAGTAATTTTTGAGATGAACGAGAAGAACGCTCGACAAAAAAAGCCCTTAAGTTCCTTTCGGAGATTCAAGGGCTTCGCGTGACGTCGCAAAATGCTGCCGCTCAGCGATGGCACGCACCTTAGCCATCTCTTTGCCATCATTCCGGATCCCGAACGATTGCTTTCAGCCTGTGCTTTGAATGAGCCAGCGCCGTCGCGGCGCGCTATCGGCAGATGGTCTTTGACGATCTCGTCACGCCGAGCGTACGTACGCACCGCATTGGTCCTGTTGCCGCTCGATGCTATTGCCTCGCCCTCAAGAGCTGGCGTTCAGATTGAAGAAGCCCAGGGTGATCTTGGCCGTGCAATAACCCTCGGGCCTGCTGATAGCAGCCACTGTTCTTCGACGGGACGATGATCGGTATTCCTGCTTCGGGGAAATCGTTGCCCATCACCCGTCCGATGGTGGCAAACAGTTCCTGGCGCTGACCCTCGCATGCCACCTTGTTTTTCTTCAGCAGCGTGTCATAGAAGAAGTAGCCTAGCCCGCGCGTCGCTGCCCCGCCAGCCGCCGCACCACCACCACCAGCCGATCGACCTCGTCGAAGGTGTTGTAGAACGCGAGCGAGGGCCGCACCGTCGTCTCGACACCGAAGCGCCGCAGGATCGGCTGCGCGCAGTGGTGGCCGGTGCGCACCGCGATGCCTTCATCGTTCAGCGCATGCCCCACCTCCTCGGTGGTGTAGCCGTCGAGCACGAAGGACATCACGCTCGCCTTGTCGGCTGCCGTGCCGATCAGCCGCACGCCCGGAATCGCGCCGAGCTGCTGCATGCCGTACACCAGCAATTCGTGCTCGTAGCGCGCGATGTTCTCGATGCCGACCTTGTTGACGTAGTCGATCGCAGCACCCAGGCCCACCGCATCGGCGATGTTGCCGGTGCCGGCCTCGAACTTGTTCGGGATCGGCTGGAACACGGTCTTCTCGAAGGTCACGTCGGCGATCATGTTGCCGCCGCCCTGCCAGGGTGGCATGTCTTCCAGCACCTCGCGCCTGCCCCAGACCACGCCGATGCCGGTCGGGCCGAACACCTTGTGGCCGGAGAACACGAAGAAGTCGGCGCCGATGTCCTGCACGTCGACCCGCATGTGCGAGACCGACTGCGCGCCATCGACCAGCGCCCTGGCACCGGCACGGTGGGCCAGCTCGACGATCTCCTTCACCGGCACCACGGTGCCGAGCGCATTGGAGACCTGCGTGACAGCGACGATCTTGGTGCGGTCGTTCAGCAGCTTGCGGTATTCGTCGAGCAGCACCTGCCCCGAATCGTCCACCGGAATCACGCGCAGCTTCGCGCCCTTGGCGGCCGCAAGCTGCTGCCAAGGCACGATGTTGGCATGGTGCTCGAGGTTCGAGACGACGATCTCGTCGCCCTCGCCCACATGCTGCCCGCCCCAGCTCTTGGCCACGAGGTTGATGGCCTCGGTGGTGCCGCGCACGAAGATCACCTCTTCGACTTCCGGCGCATTGATGAACTTGCGAACGCGCTCGCGCGCGCCTTCGTAGGCATCGGTGGCGCGCGCCGCGAGTTCGTGCGCCGCACGGTGGATGTTCGAGTTCTCGTGCTCGTAAAAGTACGCGATGCGATCGATGACCGACTGCGGCTTGTGCGTGGTGGCCGCGTTGTCGAACCACACCAGCTGCCTGCCGTTCACCCGCTCCTGCAGGATCGGGAAATCGCGGCGCACGGCGTTGACGTCGAACGGAGGATGCTGGCCGCTGCCTGCGAGCGGCACCGCATCGGGCCCGCGCGGGTCGGGCTTGGCCGGCGTCACGAAGCCGCTGGGCAGGCGCACCGCATCGACGAAGTAGAACTGCGCATCGCGGCCGGCTGGCGCCGAAGGCGGGCTCGGTGGCAATGCCGGCCGAGCCACCGGCGCGGCGAGGCCGGCGAACGGGTCGTGAATGGCGACGCCATCGCTGCCCCCCGCCGTCGGATGACCGTAGCTGTTGTTCAGGAAGTAGAACGGCGATGCCGTTGCAGCCTGCGGCGCGACGGGCGCACCGGCCTGTTGCGGCACACCCAGCACCGTGCCACCCGAACGCGGCTCGAAGGCCGGCGCCACGGACAACACACTGTCAGGCACGCCATTTCCCGCCGCCGCATGCGGCAGCAAGGCAGGCGCGCGATTCGCAAGCGAAGGCAACTGGGTCGGCGAAGCCGGCAGCACATTGGTGCCCGGAATCTGCCCCTGCGGGATCGGCGTGCCCGGCACGCTCGGCCCGAAGCCCGCGGGGCTCACGAGCGGAGAACCCGGCGGCGCGATGTTGGCGGGGAACTGCGCGCCCGGCAGCGCGGAGAACATGGCGCTCGCCATGCGCGCGAGGATGGCCGGATCGAACGGCGCCTCGCCCGGAGTCGTTGGTGTTGTGCTCACCGCGGCTTACTTGTAGGTGTCGGGGTAGTCGTGGTATTTGCCGATTTCCACATCGTCGAGCACTGCCAGCGCGTCGGTGGTCAGCACCGCGAGCGAGCAGTACAGCGAGATCAGGTACGACGCGATCGCATGATTGTTGATGCCCATGAAGCGCACCGACAGGCCCGGGCTCTGCTCGCCCGAGAGGCCCGGCTGGAACAGCCCCACCACGCCCTGGCGCTTGTCGCCCACGCGCAGCAGCAGGATCTTGCTCTTGCCGTCGGCCACCGGCACCTTGTTCGACGGAATCAGCGGAATGCCGCGCCAGGTGATGAACTGCGAGCCGAACAGGCTCACGGTCGGCGGCGGCGTGCCGCGGCGCGTGGCTTCGCGGCCGAAGGCGGCAATGGCGAGCGGGTGCGTGAGGAAGAACGCGGGCTCCTTCCACACCTTGGTCAGCAGCTCGTCGAGGTCGTCGGGCGTGGGCGCGCCGGTCAGCGGGAAGATGCGCTGCTCTTCGCTCACCTGGGCCAGCAGGCCGTAGTCAGGGTTGTTGATGAGCTCGCTCTCCTGGTTCTCCTTGATCGTTTCGATCGTGAGACGCAGTTGCTCCTTGATCTGGTCGTGCGGGCTGCTGTAGAGGTCGGAGATGCGGGTGTGCACGTCGAGCACGGTGCTCACCGCATTGAGATGGTGCTCGCGCGGGTTCTCTTCGTAGTCGACGAAGGTGCGCGGCAGCTGGTTCTCTTCTTCGCGCGAGGTGCAGGTGACCTTGATCGACTCGGGGTTCTTGACCTTGTTGACGCGGTAGATGCCCGCCTCCACCGGCACCCATTGCAGCAGGTGCGTCAGCCAGCGCGGGCTGATGGTTTCGAGTTGGGGGACTGTCTTGGTGGCATTGGCCAGCTGGCGTGCGGCGTTGTCGCCAAGGGCGGTGGTACCACCGACTGTTGCGCTCATGAATCGAAGCTCCGTGGAGTGGAAAGAAAGTGGCCGCCAGTGTCCGGCGACCAAGGGTTTCCCCTCAACAGGCTATAGCCGCCAAGTTGATCCGTCGTGCAAGGCGCGATTGCTCGAGTTGCTCGCAGCGCGCGAGCAGGTTGACGATGTTGATCCCCAGCGCGGTCGCGAGCTTCTGCGCGGTGACGATCGACGGGATCACGCGGCCGCGTTCGACCTCGCCCACATACGAGCGGTTGAGGTCCGAGCGTTCGGCCAACTGCTCCTGCGACCAGCCATGCGCCTCGCGCAGCTGCCGCACCGTGACGCCGAAGTCTTCGACAAAGGCCTTCATGGCGCGCTCGCTTTCGGCGGCGCGTTCTGCAGACTGGCCTGCGTCACGCTGGCGCCCGGCTTCACGTCGTCGGTGATCCAGACGTTGCCGCCGATGACCGCGCCCTTCCCCAGCGTCACGCGCCCGAGGATGGTTGCGCCCGCGTAGATCACCACGTCGTCTTCCACCACCGGATGCCGCGGCAGGCCCTTCTGCAGGTTGCCCTCGGTGTCGGTCGGAAAGCGCTTGGCGCCGAGCGTCACGGCCTGGTAGAGCCGCACGCGCTTGCCGATGACGGCCGTTTCGCCGATCACGACACCCGTGCCGTGGTCGATGAAGAAGCCCGCATCGATCTGCGCACCGGGGTGGATGTCGATGCCGGTCTGCGCATGTGCCAGCTCGGCCACGATGCGCGCCAAGAGCGGCAGGTCGAGCTTGTAGAGCTGGTGCGCGAGCCGGTGATGGATCATCGCGAGCACGCCGGGGTAGCACAGCAGCACTTCATCGACGCTGCGTGCCGCCGGGTCGCCCTGGTAAGCGGCGAGCACATCGCTGTCGAGCAGGCGGCGCAGGCCCGGCAGCGCGTTCGCGAACTGGCGCACGGCTTCGGTGGCGATGTCGTCGATCTCGCTGGCGGGGCGCGGCTGGAGGCGCGCATTGAAATTGAGTTCCAGACGCGCCTGCAGCAGCAGCGCCTGCAAGGCGGCGTCGAGCGTGTGGCCGACGTAGAAGTCCTCGCTCTCGTGGCGCAGGTCCGGCGGACCGAGCCGCATCGGAAAGAGCGCGCCCTTGAGCGACTCGACGATCTGCGCGAGCGCATCGCGCGACGGAAACTCGCGCGCGCCGGGCTCGCGCGAGCGCCGCTGCGAATCGCGCCACTCGTCGCGCACGCCGTGCAGCGCGCGCACGATGTCGCTTACCTCGAAATGGGCCATGTGTTCATCCTCCCGGAAATGTCTTGTATTGAGGGCTCAGTCCTGCACCCACGGCAACTGGTGAAAACGCCAGCCGTCCGCACCGCCGCGGTGCTGGTGCGCATCGATCTCGCCCTCGAAACCTTCGAGCACGTTGAAGACATGCGTGAACCCGGCCTTGGTCGCAGCTTCGGCGGCCAGCGCAGAGCGCTTGCCGCTGCGGCACAACAGCAGCACCACGGCATCCTTGCCGCCGTCCTTGGCGAGCCTGGCCTCGAGTTCGCGCACGAAGCGCGGATTGCGCGTGAGCGCGGTACCCGTGGCCCAGGCCACGTGCAGGCTCTCCGGCACCTGGCCGACGAACTTGCGTTCCTCGCCCGAGCGCACGTCGACCAGCACGGCCTGGCCCTTCTGCACCAATTCCCAGGCCACTGGCGGTGTCACGCCGCCGGCATAGGGCCAGTTGCTTTCGGCGGCCTTGGCGCGCGCCTGTTCCAGTGCTTCGGGCAAGACGAGTTCTTCAACTTCCACTGACATGCTGTGCGGCTCCTGTTGTGCGTTGGAATTCGCCTTGATGGCGATGACCACCACTGTAGGAGCGCTGCCGCGAAGCTCCAACGACCGAAAAGTCGATTCTTAACAACCGGACGTTGTATAGAGGCGCGCCAGCCTCGTCCGTCGCGCGTCGATTGTGTTCCTGGCGCGCGTGTTTCGGGCGCTGTTGTTCCGGGCGCGTGCACAGGCCACCGGGTGCTCCCCTCCGCGAACACGTCAAACACTAAGCGACGAACCAAAAATCGCGCCGCACATGTCAGGCAGCCGCCGCCTCGGCCGCGCGCACGGCCGGCGCGGTGAGATCGACGCTCTTCGCACCGTCCACGCCATACGGCACGTCACCTGCGATCGTGACCCGCCGCACCACCCGGTGCCGGTCCCCGTAGTCGTTGATCGCGTAGTGCTGCGTGGCCCGGTTGTCCCAGATCGCCACGTCGCCTTGCGTCCAGCGCCAGCGCACCGTGTTCTCCAGGCGGTGCACATGGCTCTGCAGCACGCTCAGCAGGTGATTGGAGTCATGGGTCGAATGGCCGGCCAGCCGCTTCACGAAGTGGCCCAGCACGAGGCTGCGCTCCCCTGTCTCCGGGTGCACGCGCACCACCGGGTGCTCGGCTTCGAGCAGGCGGCGGGTGAACACCTCCCTGTAGCGCTTGACGCCTTCGTCGGCCAGGTCGGCCGGCTGCCGCGCGGCGGCGTAGTCGTAGTCGTTGCCATGCACCGCGCGCAAGCGGTCGGCCAGCACCTTCAGGTCGTCCGAGAGGCTTTCATAGGCGGCCACGGTGTTGGCCCAGACGGTGTCACCGCCATACGCAGGGATCACGACTGCGCGAAGGATCGACACCTGCGGGTAGGCGACTTCGAAGGTCACGTCGGTGTGCCACGAGTTGGCACGGCCGCCGTGGCGCGAGTCGAGTTCCAGCAGTTGCGTGCCGTCCTTCGAGGGCACGGTCGGGTGCGGCACCAGCTCGCCCCAGAGGCGGCCGAAGGCCTGCTGCTGCACATCGTCCAGATGCTGCTGGCCGCGGAAGAACAGCACCTTGTGCTTGAGGAGCGCCGCCTTGACGGACTGGAACACCTCGGGCTGCAAGGCACCCGAGAGCCGCACGCCGCGCACCTCGGCGCCAATGTGGCCGGCCTGCCGGACGATGTCGAGTTCGTTGTCCCGCGCGTCCTGCGCCGGGGAAGAAAGAATGGCGCTCATCGAAGATCCTCTTGTTGGATGGTTCCAACAGATTCTGCGAGGCGGCAGCACCGGACGGAAGGAAGCTGTTCGCAGTTCCTCATGCCCCCTTCGACTAAGCCATGCTGGATATATCGATGTGCTAAAAACAGAGGCACAGTAGCGCCATGGATCACAAAGTCATCACCCTCATCAAGTGGCTCTTCCTGGCCATCGGGCTCGGCTTCCTTGTCGGCGCCATCTTTGCCGGCAGCGAGGCCAAGCTGGTTCTCACGATCATGGGCGTGATCTTCGCCGGCGTGGGCGGCGGCATCATCGCCTTCGGCCGCTGGAGCGCGCAGAAGGAAGCCGACCTGCGCCAGAACGGCCAGCTGGTCGAGGCCGAGTTCCAGCAGGTCGAAGTCAACACCAGCCTCGAAGTGAACGGAGTGAACCCGTTCCGCATCGTCGCCCAGTGGCACGACACGGCCAACGACCGCCTCCACGTCTTCCGCAGCGCCAATCTCTGGTTCGACCCGACCGACCATGTCCAGGAATGGATTCCGGTCTACATCGACCTGAAGAACCCCAAGCGCTATCACATGGACACGTCGTTCCTCCCCAAGCTGCAGCGCTGAGCGGAACCCGCACGTAAAAAAACCCGGCGCCAGGACGGCGCCGGGTTGTTCGCAATCGCCCGAGGGTCCGTCAGAGCTTCGCGATCGAAACCTCCGTCGACTTCACGAGCGCGACCACGTCGGAGCCCACCTTGAGCTGCAGCTCGTCGACCGAGCGCGTGGTGATGACCGAGGTCACGATGCCCCAGGCGGTCTCGACATCGACTTCGGAGACGACGTCGCCGCGGATGATTTCGCGGACCTTGCCCTTGAACTGGTTGCGGACGTTGATGGCTTGGATGGACATGATGGTTTCTCTTTCAGGTTGAAGGAACGATGAGGGTCGGAAGGGAGCGGCGGATCAGACGATCTCCGCCACGTCGTCGAACGCCAGCCGGGGCCCACGCTCGAAAGTACCGGCGTGGTCGGCCACGCCGAGGTTGACGAGGAAGTTGGCGCGGTAGCGGCCGTCGGGGAAGAAGGCCTTGTCGACCAGCTCCGCGTTGAAGCCCGACTGCGGCCCCGCGTCGAGCCCGAGCGAGCGCGCCGCCAGGATCAGGTAGGCGCCCTGCAGGCTGCTGTTGCGGAAGGCCGTGGCCTGCGCGGCCTCAGCGCTCTTCTCGAAGAAGGGCTTGGCGTCGTAGGCCGGGAACTGCGTGGGCAGGTGCACGTAGAAACGGGTGTCGTGCGCCACGATCACCGTGACGCCGGACGCCAGCGTCTGCGCCGTGTTGCCGGCCGAGACCGCGGGTTTGAGCCTGGCCTTGGCCTCTTCGCTGCGCACGAACACGTAGCGGCCGGGCTGGCCGTTGTAGGCGGTCGGGCCCCATTTCACGAGGTCGTAGAGCTTGTGGATCAACTCGTCGGTGACGGGCACCGGCTTGAAGGCGTGCACGGTGCGCGCCTTACGGAACAGCTGATCGAGTGCCGCTTCTGGAATGGCGTTGAGTGTTGTCATGGTTTTGTTCGTAGAAGCGTTTACGACGCGGCGGCCAACGCGACGTCGAGGTCTGCGATCAGGTCATCGATGTGCTCGATGCCGACGGACAGGCGCACCGTGTCTTCCGTCACGCCGGCTCTTGCGAGCTCTTCGGGCGAGAGCTGGCGGTGCGTAGTCGAGGCCGGGTGCGTGGCCAGCGAGCGCACGTCGCCGATGTTCACGAGCCGCGTGAAGAGCTTGAGCGCATCGAGGAACTTCGCCCCACCCTCGCGGCCGCTGCCGATGCCGAAAGTCAGCACGCCGCTGGACTTGCCGCCGAAGTATTTCTTCGCCAGCGCGTGGTCGGGATGGTCTTCGAGCGCCGCGTAGTTGACCCAGTTCACGGCCTTGTGCGTCTTCAGGTGCTGCGCCACGGAGAGCGCGTTGCTACTGATGCGGTCCATGCGCAGCGCCAGCGTCTCGATGCCCTGCAGGATCAGGAAGGCGTTGAAGGGCGAGATGGCCGCGCCGGTATTGCGCAGCGGCACCACGCGTGCACGGCCGATGTAGGCCGCCGGGCCCAGCGCCTCGGTGTAGACCACGCCGTGATAACTCACGTCGGGCTCGTTCAAGCGCCTGAAGCGCTCCTTGTGCTCGGCCCACGGGAACTTGCCCGAATCGACGATGGCGCCGCCAATGCTCGTGCCGTGGCCGCCGAGGTACTTGGTGAGCGAGTGCACCACGATGTCGGCGCCGTGCTCGATGGGCCGGCTCAGGTACGGCGAGGGCACGGTGTTGTCGACGATCAGCGGCACGCCGTGGCGGTGTGCGATTTCGGCGATGGCCGCGATGTCGGTCACGTTGCCGGCCGGGTTGCCGAGCGATTCGACGAACACCG
This sequence comes from Variovorax sp. P4_B10, assembly GCF_056402375.1. Classification (NCBI taxonomy): domain Bacteria; kingdom Pseudomonadati; phylum Pseudomonadota; class Betaproteobacteria; order Burkholderiales; family Comamonadaceae; genus Variovorax; species Variovorax sp. P4_B10. The sequence continues at coordinate 33,531 of NZ_JBFUHN010000050.1, forward strand.
CCTTGGTCTTCTCGTCGAACAGCTTCTCAAAGCTCTTCGGATCGCGGTGGTCCGCGAAGCGCGTGGTGATGCCGAACTGCGGCAGCGTGTGCGCGAACAGGTTGTAGGTGCCGCCGTAGAGCGCGGTGCTGCTGACGATGTTGTCACCCGCCTCCGCGATGGTCTGGATCGCATAGGTCACGGCCGCCTGGCCCGAGGCCAGCGCGAGCGCCGCGATGCCGCCTTCGAGCGCGGCCACGCGCTGCTCCAGCACGTCCTGCGTCGGGTTGTTGATGCGGGTGTAGATGTTGCCCGGCACCTTGAGGTCGAACAGGTCGGCGCCATGCTGCGCGCTGTCGAAGGCGTAAGCCACCGTCTGGTAGATCGGCGGCGCGACGGCGCGCGTGGTCGGCTCGGGCGAATAGCCGGCGTGCACCGACAGGGTTTCGAATTTCCAGTTCTGCGACATGCGACTACCTTTCAGAGTTGAAGGAAAAGACGAGCTGAATGATTCACTTCAGGAATACCGCGGAACCGGCTTCGCCGGGCCGCTGGTATTGCCCCCGGCGAGGGGGTGGGCGGCCACACGAAGTGGGCAAGCCTGGGGGCGTGCATCAAATTGCCCAGCGCAGTGCGTGCGCCGGGGTTCCGAGCCAGCTGGCGTCGGTGCTTGCTTCAGCCTCTTCGGGCTTTTGCAGCACCCTGTCGAGGATGCGTTTTTCGATGGCGGCAAAGGCCGGGTCGCCCTGCGAGCGCGGGCGGGCCAGCGCGATGTTTTCGTCGAGCGCGATGCGACCGTCTTCGATCAGGATCACGCGGTCGGCCAGCGCCACGGCTTCCTGCACGTCGTGCGTCACCAGCAGCGCGGTGAAGCGGTGCCGCTGCCACAGGTTTTCGATGAGGCGGTGCATCTCGATGCGGGTCAGTGCGTCGAGCGCGCCCAGCGGCTCGTCTAGCAGCAGCAGGCGCGGGTGATGCACCAGCGCACGCGCCAGCGACACGCGTTGCCGCTGCCCGCCCGACAAACGCGCCGGCCATTCGTTCTCGCGATCGGCCAGGCCCACTTGCGCCAGCACTTCCTTGCCGCGCGGCTTGGCGTCGTTCGGCAAGCCCAGCGTCACGTTGTCGAGCACGCGGCGCCAGGGCAGCAGGCGCGCCTCCTGGAACATGATGCGGGTGTCGTCGTGCAGGCCGTTGATGGCCTTGCCGTCGGTATAGAGCCCGCCCGAACTCGCCTCTTCGAGCCCCGCGATGAGCCGCAGCAAGGTGCTCTTGCCGCAGCCGCTGCGACCCACAATGGCGATGAACTGGCCGGGCTCGATGGTGAGCTTGGTGTTGCGCAGCACGTCGCGCGTGCCGTAGCGCTTGTGCAGGCCACGCGCTTCGAGGCGCACGCCACCTGCGATGGCCTGGGGTTGGATGTCTTTCAGAACGGCACTCATGGGCTTCAGGCTCCGGGTTTGAACAGCGCCACGTCGAGCGCATTGATTTTTCGGGGCAGCAGCTTTTCGGTGAAGAAGGCATCGGCAATGCGCTGCTGCTCGGTCAGGCCTTCCGGCACGACCGGGCGCACCGCGTAGCTGCGGCGGGCGTTGGCCTGCTCGATGGTCGCGGCGTCGAGGCCCCACACGGGCGACAGCAACGCGGCGGCCTCCTTGGGGTTCTGCTTGACCCACTTGCCGGTCTTCTCGAGTTCGGCATAGATCACGCGCAGCACATCGGGCCGCGCCTTGGCGAACTTGCTGCCGGCCAGGTAGTAGCGCTGGTACGAGGCGATGCCCGTGCCGTCGGCCAGCACGCGCACCTTCGATTGGCGCTGCGCGGCGGAGAGGAACGGGTCCCACACCACCCAGGCGTCGATGGCGCCCTTCTCGAAGGCGGCGCGGCCATCGGCCGGTGTGAGGTAGGCAGGCTCGATGTCCTTGAACGAGAGTCCGGCCTTGTCGAGTGCGGCGATCAGCAGGTAGTGCACGCCGGCTGCCTTGGCAAAGCCGATCTTCTTGCCCTTGAGGTCGGCCACAGTCTTGATCGGCGAGTCTTCGCGCACGACGATGGCCTGCGCCGCGGGCGATGGCGCCTCCTGCGCCACGAAGGTCAGGTCGGCACCAGCGGCCTGCGCGAACACCGGCACGGTGTCGGCCACGTCGGCGCTGATGTCGAGGTTGTCGAGGTTCAGCGCCTCGAGCAGCGGCAGGCCGCTGGTGAACTCATGCCAGCTCAGCGTCGCATTGAGCGGCGCGAGCTGCTTTTCGAGCGCGCCCTGCGCCTTGAGAAGTGCCGTCAGCGTCGACGACTTCTGGTAGCCGAAGCGTACGGTGACGGGCCGCGGCGCGATGCCCTGTGCCAACACGGCACCGGCGCCCCATGCGCCCAGCGTGGCGATGGCCGCGCGTCGGGAAATGGTGTTCTTCATGCGCCCTGCCCTCAGCTCGCCTTCTTCTGGTAGCCCGGGTGCCAGCGCAGCCACCATTGCTCCAGCCCGCGCGCAAACAGATCGGCCAGCTTGCCGAGCAGCGCGTACAGCAGGATGCCCACGAGCACGATGTCGGTCTGCAGGAACTCGCGGGCATTCATCGTCAGGTAACCGATGCCGGCCTGCGCCGAGATGGTCTCGGCCACGATCAGGATCACCCACATCAGGCCCAGCGAAAACCGCAGGCCCACGAGGATCGACGACAGCGCGCCCGGCAGGATCACCTCGCGGTACAGCTGCCAGCGCGAGAGGCCATAGGTGCGCCCCATCTCGATCAGTTGCGGATCGACGTTGCGGATGCCGTGGAAGGTGTTGAGGTAGATCGGGAAGAACACCGACACCGAGATCAAAAACAGCTTGGCCGACTCGTCGATGCCGAACCAGAGGATCACGAGCGGGATCAGCGCCAGCGCAGGGATGTTGCGCACCATCTGGATCGTCGAGTCGAGCAGCGTCTCGAAGAACTTCACCGAGCCGGTCAGAAGGCCCAGCACCAGCCCGGCGCCGCCGCCGATGGCGAGGCCCGCGAGCGCGCGGCCCGCGCTGACCTTCACGTGCGTCCAGAGTTCGCCGGACACCGCCAGCGACCATGCGGCCTTGACCACGTCGACCGGTGCCGGCAGCACGCGCGTGGAGAGCCAGCCGAGCGACGACGCGATCTGCCAGAAGACGATCAGTCCCACCGGCACGAGCCAGGGGATGAGCCGCTTCGCGACGTTGATGCCGAAGGCCTTGAGCGCCTTGCCGGCGCCTGCATCGGATGTGGTGGCCACCGGAAGCTCCTGCACTTGTTCGGTCATGGGGTTCCTTGCTCAGCTCTGGGAAACGAGGCGCGATGGCGCGTCGAGATTGGCGACGACCTCGCCGAAGGGCCCGCTCAGCGAACCTCCGGCCAGCCGGGTCTGCGCCTTGCGCGAGAGCAGCGGGAACACCAGCTCGGCGAAGCGGTACGCCTCTTCGAGGTGCGGATAGCCCGAGAGAATGAAGTTGTCGATGCCGAGCGCTGCGTACTCCTCGATGCGCGCCGCGACGGTCTTCGGGTCGCCCACCAACGCGGTGCCCGCGCCACCGCGCACCAGGCCGACGCCAGCCCAGAGGTTCGGCGAGATCTCCAACTCGGCGCGCGAACGCTTGGCGCCGCCCGCATGCAGCGCGGCCATGCGGCGCTGGCCTTCGGAGTCCATGCGCGCAAAGGCGGCCTGGGCACGGATGACGGTCTCGTCGTCCACGCGGCTGATGAGTTCCTCGGCGGCCTTCCAGGCGGCGTCTTCGGTTTCGCGCACGATCACGTGCAGGCGGATGCCGAACTGGACCTTGCGGCCCTGGCGCTCGGCGCGCGCGCGCACGTCGGCGATCTTCTTCGCCACCTCGGCAGGCGGTTCGCCCCAGGTGAGGTAGGCATCGACCTGCTCGGCGGCCAGGTCGTGCGCGGCGGCCGACGAGCCACCGAACCAGACTGGCGGATAAGGCTGCTGCACCGGCGGATACAACAGCTTGGCACCCTTCACGCTCAGGTGCTTGCCTTCGTAGTCGAAGCTCTGGCCCTCATGGCTGCGCGTAAGGATCTCGCGCCAGATGCGAATGAACTCGGCGGACTGCTCGTAGCGCGATGCGTGATCGAGGTAGACACCGTCGCCTTCGAGCTCGGCCTGGTCGCCGCCCGTCACGAGGTTCACGAGCAAGCGTCCGCCCGAGAGCCGGTCGAAGGTCGCGGCCATGCGCGCGGCCAGGCTGGGCTGGTGCAGGCCGGGCCGCACCGCCACCAGGAACTTGAGCTTCTTCGTCGAGCCGATCAGGCTGGACGCGATCACCCACGGGTCTTCGCAGGAGCGCCCGGTGGGAATCAGCACGCCTTCGTAGCCGAGGTTGTCGGCCGCACCCGCGATCTGCTGCAGGTAGGCCAGGTCGATGGGGCGCGCGCCCTCGCTCGTGCCGAGGTAGCGGCTGTCGCCGTGCGTGGGGAGGAACCAGAAGATCTGCATCACGCGACTCCCGCGCCGGCGGCTTCGAGCACGTTGATCTTTTTCGGGATCAGCTTCAGCTCGAAGAAGGTGTCGGCGATCTTTTGCTGCTCGGCCAGGATGGCCTTGGTGATGGGTGTGGTGCCGTAGCCCACGCGGCCCACCGACAGGTCGGCCACCGGCTTCGGCAGGCCCCAGAGGGTGGCGAGTTCGGCCGCGTATTCGCTCTTGTTGGCAGCGCCCCAGACGTCGATCTTGTTGATCTCCTCGACCGCGATGGCCAGCACGTCGGCGTTCTTCGCCACGTAGTCGAGCGAGGAGAAGTAGTAAGCGCGGTTGCCGACCACGCCGGTGGCGTCGGCCAGCACGCGGGCTTCGAGCGACTTCTCGGCGGCAGCGAGAAACGGGTCCCAGATCACCCAGGCGTCGACCGAGCCCTTCTCGAAGGCTGCGCGCGCATCGGCCGGCGGCAGGTAGACCAGGCTCAGGTCACCGTACGACAGGCCATGCTTTTCAGCCAGCTTGACGATGAAGTAATGGACGTTCGACCCCTTGTTGAGCGCGATCTTCTTGCCCTTCAGGTCGGCCACCGTCCGGATGGCCGAGCCCTTGGGCACCAGCACCGCTTCGGACTGCGGCCGTGGCACGGTCGCCGCCACGTAGGCCAGCGGCGCACCGGCGGCCTGCGCGAAGATGGGCGGTGCTTCGCCGACATCGCCGAAGTCGATCGAGCCGACGTTGAGCGCTTCGAGCTGCACCGGGCCCGCGGCGAACTCGGTCCACTTCACGGTCACGCCGAGCGGCGCCAGCCGCTTCTCGAGCGTGCCGCGGCCCTTGAGGATGCTCAGCGGCCCCTTCTGGTTGCCGACGCGCAGCTGGCGCGCAGGCGCCTGGGCCAGCGCCGCGAACGAGGAAGGCAGCGCAACGGCGGCGGCAACGCCCTGGATCAGGCGACGGCGGGGGATGGAGATCGGAGTCATGGCAGTGTTCGGGGGTTGAAGTGCCGCGCAATCACGCGGCGGAAATGAAGCTCACGATCAGCGCGATGGCACTGACCACGATGGCGCTGACGACGAGATCGCCCAGCGCATGCCAGAGGGAACGCGGCGGTGTGTCGAGCGCGGAGTCTTCGGTGGCAACGGGGTTCATGCGTGGATTCCTTGGTGCAGAAACTTCAGGCAAAGCTGTTCCCTTGCCGCGCACAGGCGGGTTCGAAGGCGGGAACGGGGATGGGTCTGGTCGAACCCGGGCTCGGCAAGGAGCCCGGTCGTCAGACGCTACATCGCACGCGGGAGAAAGGCACCGGCTCGAAGCCGTGTGTCGCTGGCAGCTTCAGGCCTTCGGTGGCGAGCACCTCGACGGCCTCGTTGAGTCGCTCCGCCAGGTCGTTGTGCACCTGGTAGGCGTTCTCGGGCGTCAGCGCGATCTGCGAATCGCTGGCGTAGACGCCCGGCAGGATGTGACGCGCCGACAGCGCCTGCAACACGGGCCGCAGGGCGTAGTCGAGCGCGAGCATGTGGTGCGGGCTGCCGCCGGTGGCCAGCGGCAGCACCGTCTTGCCCTTGAGCGCGTTCTGCGCCAGCAGGTCGAGAAAGACCTTCAGCACGCCGCTGTAGGCCGCCTTGTAGACCGGCGTGGCCACGACGATCACGCGAGCCGCCGCCACCTGGGCGATGGCACGCTCGATGGCCGGATGGTTCCATTCGGCCAGCAGCAGCGCCTGCGCCGGCAGGTCGCGAATGGCGAGCCGCTCGATCCGCGCATGGCGCTTGGCCAGCCGCTCGCCCACGGCCTCGAGCAAGGCGGTTGAACGGGACGGGGCCGAGGGGCTGCCGGCAATCAAGAGAACGGACACGAGAAGCTTTCGTTGGTCTTCAGGAATTCAGGGCGAATCGATCCCTGGCGCCCTCTGACGAGCGCCACCAGCGATCGATCCGGAAGCGGTGGGTTTACTTCTGCTTGGGGGCGTAAATTTGGTCGAAGGAGCCACCGTCGGCAAAGTGCTCCTTGTCCGCCTTGGCCCAGCCACCGAAGGCCTGGTCGATGGTCACCAGCGTCAGCTTGGGGAACTGCTTGTCGTACTTGGCCTTCGCCTTGTCCGAGGTCGGACGGTAGAAGTTGCGGCCTGCGATGTCCTGGCCTTCGTCCGAATACAGGTACTGGAGGTATTCCTCGGCCACGGCGCGCGTGCCCTTCTTGTCGACCACCTTGTCGACCACCGACACGCTGGGCTCGGCCAGGATGGAGATCGAAGGCACGACGATCTCGAACTTGTCGGGACCGAATTCCTTCAGCGCCAGGAAGGCTTCGTTTTCCCAGGCCAGCAGCACGTCGCCCACGCCGCGCTGCACGAAGGTGATGGTCGCGCCGCGCGCACCGGTGTCGAGCACGGGCACGTTCTTGAACAGGTTGCCGATGTATTCCTTGGCCTTGGCATCGCCACCGTACTTGCGCTTGGCGAACTCCCAGGCGGCCAGGTAGTTCCAGCGGGCGCCGCCCGAGGTCTTGGGGTTGGGGGTGATCACCTGCACGCCGGGCTTGACCAGGTCGTCCCAGTCCTTCAGGCCCTTGGGGTTGCCCTTCTTCACCAGGAACACGATGGTCGAGGTGTAGGGCGCGGAGTTGTGCGGCAGGCGCTTTTGCCAGTCGGCCTTGACGAGGCCGCCGTGCTTGGCAAGTGCATCGATGTCGCCGCCGAGCGCCAGCGTGGCCACGTCGGCGTCGATGCCGTCGATGATCGAGCGGGCCTGCTTGCCCGAGCCGCCGTGCGATTGCTTGACCGCCACGTCCTGGCCGGTCTTGGCTTTCCAGTACTTGGCGAAGGCCTTGTTGTAGTCCACGTAGAGCTCGCGCGTCGGGTCGTAGGACACGTTGAGCAGCGTCACCGGCCCCTTGTCGCTTTGCGCAAACGTCGACAATGCCGACAGGGCCATGGCACCGGCCACCCCGGCCCCCAGGGAAAGCTTGATAAAGTCGCGGCGAAGGCTCATGGTGTCTTGCTCTAAAAAGGCATATCAATGAAGCTGCGTATTCTCAATACGACATATAGAAACTGGAACGACCAAGTTTTCAGTTCTAAATAACGAAATCAACTAAGCAACACGCTTTCCCCACAAGAGGCAAAAAATGGCACGCATGGTTCAGTGCATCAAGCTCGGCAAAGAGGCCGAAGGGCTCGACTTTCCGCCCTATCCCGGCGACCTGGGCAAGCGCCTGTGGGAAAACGTCAGCAAGGAAGCCTGGGCTGCCTGGCTCAAGCAACAGACCATGCTGGTCAATGAAAACCGGCTGAATCTGGCCGATCTGCGCGCCCGCCAGTACCTGGCGCGGCAGATGGAAAAGCACTTCTTCGGCGAAGGCGCCGACGTCGCCCAGGGCTACGTCCCCCCTCCAGGCGCCTGAGCACCCCGCCCGCCGTGACCGCTGAGCCGGTGGCCTGGCGTTCGGACGGCGTGCCGCGCAGCGAACGCTTCGACGACATCTATCACACCGAAACCGGCGCACTGGCGCAATCGCGCCATGTGTTCCTGGGCGGTTGCGGCCTGCCGGAAGCCTGGTCCGGGCGACTGCAATGGCTGATTCTCGAAACCGGCTTCGGCCTGGGCCTCAATTTCCTGACAACCTGGCAGGCCTGGCGTGCAGACGCCGAGCGGCCGCGGATGCTGCACTTCGTCTCGGTCGAGGCGCACCCGGTCGGGCCTGAAGACCTGCTGCGCGCCGCCGGGGCCTACCCCGAATTGAGGCCGCTGGCCGAAGAACTGGCCGCGCAGTGGCACGGGCTGCTGCCGGGCTTTCACCGCCTGGCCTTCGACGAGGGCCGCGTGCTGCTCACGCTGTGCATCGGCGATGTGCAGCCGATGCTGCGCGCCCAGCGCTTCGCGGCCGACAGCCTTTTTCTCGATGGCTTCAGCCCGCAGCAGAACCCGGCCATGTGGTCGTCCGACACGCTGAAGGCCGTCTCGCGCTTTGCGCGCCAGGGCACCGGCCTCGCCACCTGGACCTTTGCCCGTGCGGTGCGCGATGCGCTCTCGCAGAACGGCTTCCAGCTCGAAAGACGTCCCGGCCTGCCGCCCAAGCGCGACTGCCTGCGTGGCGTGTTCGCACCGACCTGGACGGTGCGGCGCCGCGGTCCTGCACCCGAGCGGATCGAGGCGCCGGGCCGCTGCGCCGTGATCGGAGCCGGCCTGGCGGGCGCCGCCGTTGCCGCCAGCCTCGCGCGGCGCGGGTGGCAGGTCACGGTGCTCGATGCGGCCGAACGCCCGGCTTCAGGCGCCTCCGGCCTGCCCGTCGGCGTGCTCGCGCCGCATGTCTCGCCCGACGATGCCCTGCTCTCGCGGCTCACGCGCGCAGGCATTCGCGCCACCTGGCTCGAACTGCAGCGCCTGTTGGAAGAAGGCCGCGACTGGCGCGCCAGCGGCGTGCTCGAACGACGGCCCGAGGGCGACACGCGCGTACCCGCCGGGTGGAGCGGCACCGGCCCCAATGAGTCGTGGCCCGCGAACGCGGCGCAACTGGCGAAGGCCGGCCTGCCGGCCGAGGCGCCAGCCCTCTGGCACGCACGCGCTGGCTGGGTGCGTCCGTCCCGGTTGATCGGGGCCTGGTTACGGGAGCCGGGCGTCGCGTTCCGCGGCAACGCGGCGGTGGCGCGCCTGGCACGCAGTGCCGACAGCTGGCAGCTTTTCGACGCGACCGATCAATTGCTGGCCGAAGTCGATCGCGTGGTCGTCGCAGCAGGCTTCGAGTCCAGCCGCTTTGCCCCCGGGCTTCCGCTGCAGCCTGTGCGCGGCCAGGTCGCGTGGGGCCACATGGCGAGCGACCTCGGGCTCCCGGCCACGCCACTCAACGGCGACGGCCATCTGATCGCGCATGTGCCCGATGCCGAAGGCGCCCTGCTCTGGCTGGCCGGCGCCACCTTCGACCGCGACAGCACGGACCTCGCTGCGACAGCCGCCGACAGCGATGCGAACCGCGAACGCCTCTCCCGGCTGCACCCCGACGCTGCCGCCTCATTGGCCCCGGCCTTCGAACGCGGCGAGRTCAACACCTGGGTCGGCGTGCGCTGCGCCTCGGGGGACCGCCGCCCGTTGGTCGGCCCGCTCGACGCCGATGCGGCGGGCCTCTGGGCCTGCACCGCACTGGGCTCGCGCGGCCTCAGCTTCTCGGCCCTGTGCGCCGAACTGCTGGCCGCGCAGTGGCATGGCGAGCCGCTGCCCCTGCCTGCAGCGCTGGCCAAGGCGCTCGGTACGCAACGGCTCTGAGCAGGTCGCTCAGGCCGCGCCCGCTGGCGACGGCGCCAGCATGTGGTCGATCCGGCTGTCCCCGTAGGTGCGCACCACCTCGGAGATCACGACCTTGTAGCCGTCGAGCCAGTTCGCCTGCGCCGCCTTGGCCTGCTGGTGCACCGGATGCTTGATCAGTGCCTGCAGGCTGTCGAGCGAGTCCCAGTAGTAGACGTTCGACACCAGCCCGTTGCCGGTGTTCTCCCAGGTCTCCTCGCCCAGATAGCCGGGCAGCGACTTCGCAGCCGTGGCGATGATCTGGTCGAGGCGATGGAACTCGTCGTCGAACTGCTTCTTCGCGAAGATGAAGGTGGCGGAGTACATGGCGGCCGGAATCTCCTTGATAAATAACGGCTCGAAAGGTCGAGCGGGCGCCGATTCTGCGGCATGGCGCCCCTGCCAGGCCACCGCTTGTCTTGCGAACACGTGAGAATGCACCGCATGGCCATCCAGTACGACATCACGCACACCACCATCTACCGCTACAACAAGCCGGTCACCTTCGGCTTGCACCGCGTGATGTTCCGGCCCCGCGACAGCCACGACCTGCGCGTGCTCGCCACCGACCTGCAGGTGAGCCCGCAGGCCTTCACGCGGCTGATCCAGGACCCGCATTCGAACTCGGTCGCGCTGGTGCAGCCCATGGGCGAGGCCACCGAGCTGCGCATCGTGTGCTCCTTCACCATCGAGCATGTGCCCGCACAGCAGGACCAGCTCGCGCTCGACCCGGCCGCAGAGTTCCTGCCCTTCGCCTACTCGGTGCAGGAGCGCCTCGACCTCGAGCACTACCTGCGCCCGCACCACGACGACGACGCCAACGGCACGCTGATCCGCTGGGCCCACCAGTTCCTGCACGCCGACAAGCCCAACAGCACGCGCGAGGTGCTCGCCCGCATGAACGCGCACATCGGCCAGAGCCTCGAATACAAGGCGCGCGACGAAGAAGGCACGCAGACGCCGTTGCAAACGCTGGCGCTCGGCAGCGGCAGTTGCCGCGACTACGCGCTGCTGATGATGGAAGCCGCACGCCGGCTGGGCATCGCGACCCGCTTCGTCTCGGGCTACCTCTACGACGCCGCGCTCGACCGTGCGGCCCAGGCGCCCGGCGAATCGATGACCGGCGCCGGCACCACGCACGCCTGGCTGCAGGCCTACCTGCCGGGCATCGGCTGGCTGGCCTTCGACCCGACCAACAACCTGATGGGAAGCGGCCAGCTGATCCGCGTCGGCGTCACGCGCGACCCGGCACAGRCCGCGCCGATCTCGGGCAGCTGGTATGGCGACGYCGAGGCCTACGAAGGCCTGGACGCCACGGTGGTGGTCACGCGCCGCAAAGGCTGAACCAGCCACCCCCGCCCGCGCGGGTGTCGCGCAGGAGATAGCAGATACGGGAAAGCCCGGGCCGACGCGCCCGGCAACGCCCCTACGCTGCGCCGCCGGTCCAGCGAAATAGCACGGTCGTTCACCATGAGCGGGCGATGCGCAGCGCCGGGCCCGGCATCTTCTCGACAAACAACCCATAAGAACGGAGAGAGACATCCCATGCATTCCGCGCGCCTGACACTCCTTGCCCTCGCCGCCAGCCTCGCCGTCGCATCCTGCGGCGGTGGTGGCGGTGGAAGCGGTTTCTCCTTCACGCCGCTGCCGCCGGCCCCCGCGCCCGCACCACCGGCGCCGCCGCCACCCCCTCCGCCTGCGCCCCCGCCGCCCGAAGAGACGCGCGTGCAGGACAGCCGCAATTCCTTCGCGCCCGCCGACCCCACGGCCACCACCTTCGCCGCGCTCGCGCCCGACGCCGGCGACACGGTCGACAACGCCACCACCAGCCGATGGGCCGGCATGCTCGGCGGGGCGCAGTACCACGTCGAAGTGCCGGCCAACTGGAACGGCAAGCTCGTGATGTATGCGCACGGCTATGCGGGCGGCGGCAATGTGCTGTCGGTGAACAATCCGTCGATCCGCCGCTACCTGATCCAGAACGGCTACGCCTGGGCCGCCTCGAGCTACAGCAAGAACTTCTACGACGTGCGCGCCGGCGTCGAGGACACCAACGCGCTGGCGCTGGAGTTCAACAAGATCGCCAGGGCCAACGGCCGCGAGCTGGCGGCACCGTCGAAGACCTACATCACCGGCCATTCGATGGGCGGCCACATCACCGCGGCGGCGATCGAGGACGAAGCCTTCGCCACCGCCAACCACAAGGTGAAGTACAACGGCGCGGTGCCGATGTGCGGCGTGGTCGGCGACACGGAGCTGTTCGACTACTTTGCCGGCGCGCAGGTCGCGGCCCAGGCGCTGGCGGGCCTGCCGAAGTACCCGACGCCGAACTGGTCGGACATCTCCGCGCAGGTCACGGCCACGCTGTTCACCACCTTTCCTTCCGTACCGACGGCCACGGGCGCGAAGTTCGCCTCGGTGGTGCAGAACCTGACCGGTGGCGAGCGTCCGATGTTCGGCCTCGGCCTGGCCGCAGGCGGTTCGTTCGCGGCGGTGTGGGGCGTGTTCGGCAGCGACGGCACGGTCAACGGCATCCTGAACAGGAGCACGCTCGACACCAACCGCTTCACCTACACCATCGACGGCGATGTGCCGGGGTCGACGGCGCTGAACGGCTCGGTGCTCAAGCTCACCGCGGCCACCGACGCCAACCGCCTGCGCACCGACGGATTGCGCTGGATTCCCAAGGCCAACGGGGAATTCAGGATTCCGGTGGTCACGCTGCATACGCTCGGCGACCTGTACGTACCCTTCAGCATGGAGCAGATCTACCAGAAGCGCGTGGCGGCGAAGGGCAACGGCGCCTGGCTGGTGCAGCGCGCGATCCGCGGGATCACGCATTGCGACTTCACCGTGCAGGAGCAGGCGGAAGCCTTCGACGCGATGATCAAGTGGGAGCGCGACGGCGTGAAGCCCGCGGGCGACGATGTGGTCACCGCCGCCACCGTGGCCGCACCGACCTACGGCTGCACCTTCTCGCGCAGCACGCTCGGCGTGGACGACACGGCACCGAGCACATCGTCGCGCCCCTTCGCGCTGGCCAACTCGGCCGCTTGCCCTCCCTGAGCGCGGGAACGGCCCGGAGGCCGTGACTCAGCGGCCGGGCGGCACCGCCGCCCGCGCCGCCGCGAGCCTGGCCTCCAGCTCGGCGACGAGCGCCCTCGCCTCGTCGCCCTCGGGAATGTCTCGGCCGCTGTCGCGCCATGCGACGGCGCTCTTGAAACCCTCGGCTTCCGCCTGCCGGCGGAACCACATCCCCTCGGGGTTGTGGCGCGTGATGCCGTCGAACACGGTGGCGAACATCTGCGTCTGTTCCAGCCCCATCGAATGCCAGACCTGGTTGACGACGAGCTTGTGCATCATCAGGTGCGAGCGCGGCACACCCGCAATGCGCTGCGCGAGCTTCAGCGTGGCGTCGTCGAGCTGGTCGGCCGGCACCGAGAAATTGGCAAGCCCCCATTCGGCGGCCTGCGTGCCCGCGATGGTGTCGCCCGTGAACATGAGCTGCTTGGCGCGCATCGCGCCGAGCCGGTAGGTCCACATCGCGGTCGTCGGGCAGCCCCACACGCGCGTGGGCATGTAGCCGATGCGCGCATCGTCGGCCATGGTCAGCAGGTCGCAGCACAGCGCGATGTCGCTGCCGCCGGCCACCGCATGGCCATGCACCTTCGCGATGGTGGGCTTGTGGCAGCGCCACAGGGCCATGAAGTCATCCGTGTTGCGCTTCATGGCGGCGTAGTCGAGCATCGGGTCCCACGGTGTCTTTTCCTGCCGGCAGGGGTGGTCGCCCTCGCCTTCCCGGCCGCGGCCCTCGGCGTAGTCGCCCAGGTCGTAGCCGGCACAAAAAGCACGGCCGGCGCCCTCGACCACGATCACATGCACCTCGTCGTCGGCTTCCGCCCATTCGACCGCGCGGCGGATCTCCGAGGGCGTGGTGTCGCCGATGGCGTTGAGCTTCTCGGGGCGGTTGAGCACGAGGCGCGCGATGCGCGGGTGCTGCGGATCCTTGTCGATCAGGACGGTCTTGAAGGCGGGCATGGTCTTTTGTCTCCTTGGTGGGGTCGCGATGCGCTTGTAGCATCGACCGCCGCCCGCAGGCAAACCGCCGGCAACACCCGGTCTCAGGTGCTGGCCGCGCCGCTCAGCTGAAAACGGAACACCGCGCCCTTGTCGGGCTGCTGCACCAGCCGGATATCGCTGCCATGCAGCTGCAGGATGCGCTGCACGATCACCAGGCCCAGCCCGCCGCTGCCGGAGCCGTCGCTGCGTGCGCCGCTCATGAACACGGGCCGCACGAAGAGGCCCTTCTGCAGCTCGCCCGGAATGCCGGGGCCGGTGTCGCTCACCTGCACCGCCACGCCGGCATTGGCAGGCCGCAGCTGCACCTCGATCTCGCCGCCGGCCGGCGTGTGGCGGATGGCGTTGTCGAGCAGGTTGGTCAGCACGCGCTCGATCATCCCGAGGTCGGCCGACACCACCGGCAGGCCCGGTGCGATGTCGGGCTTGAGCTGCTGGTGCCGCGCCTCGGCCGCCAGCTCGAACTTCTGGAACACGTCCTGCACGAGGTCTGCGAGTGCGAAGTTTTCTTTCTCGGGCTTGACCACGCCGTATTCGAGCCGCGCGAGCTCGAACAGCTCCTGCGCCAGGCGGCCCACCTTGCGGCTCTGGCCAAGTGCGATCTCCAGATAGCGACGGCGCTCTTCTTCACTGAGCGTGCCGGCCTTGAGCAGCAGGGTCTCGAGGTAGCCGTGCAGCGAGGTCAGCGGCGTGCGCAGGTCGTGCGAGATGTTGGCGAACAGCTCGCGGCGCTGCTGGTCCTGCAGCGTGAGCTCGCGCCACTGCTCGGCGATGCGGCGCGTCATCTGCGTGAAGGCCTGGCCCAGCAAGGCGATCTCGTCGTCGCCGCCGTGCGAGAGCCGCTCCAGCGTGGGCGCTTCGTTTTCGAGCGAGGCGATGCCTTCGGTCTCGAAGCGCTTGACCGCCGCGGTCAGCTCGCGCAGCGGCCGCGTGATGAGCCGGAAGGCCGCGAGGCCGGCAACCAACCCGAGCAGTGCCACCAGGCCCATCGACCAGAGCGTGGTGCGCAGCACGTTGTCGGCCGCGACATGGGCCGCCAGTGCATCGTGGTCTTCGCCCTGCAGCACCACGTAGACGTAGCCCACCTCGCGCCCGCCCATGCGCAGCGGCGCGGCACTGAACACCTTGGCGGCATCGGGGCTGCGCGGGTCGTCGCCCACGATGGGCAGCGGTGCACCGGAGATCAGTTGGCGGATCGGCTCCACCGCGACCCTGTCGCGCTTCAGGTGCCCGGGCGGCGCAGCCTGCGCCTCGATGCGGCCGTCGAGCCCCAGCAGGTAGACCTCCACGCTCGGGTTGACCGCCATCAGCTTGTCGAACAGGTCTTTCACCTTGTCCTGGTCGAGGCCGCCGGGCTTGATGAGTTCGGCGTTCTCCGCGATGTGGGCCGCGAGCCCGCCCGACAGGCGCTGGACCACCTCCTGCTCGTGCCGCCCGTTGGAGCGCATCTGCAGCCAGGCCGAGGCGCCGCAGCAGGCCAGCAGCAGCACCGCGAACACCATCGACAGGCGGCGCGAAAGCGTGGCCCAAGCCATCATGCACTGCCCTCCTCGCTGGTGCCCGTAGGCGAGAGCTTGTAGCCCCGCCCCCAGACCGTCAGGATGCGGCGCGGCTCGGCCGGGTCGGCCTCGACCTTGGTGCGCAACCGGTTGATGTGCGTATTGACCGTGTGCTCGTAGCCGTCGTGCTGGTAGCCCCAGACCTGGTTGAGCAGGTCGAGCCGCGAGAACACCTTGCCCGGGTGGCGCGCGAAAAAGTACAGCAGGTCGAACTCGCGCGGCGTGAGCTCGATGAGCTTGCCGTCGACACGCACCTCGCGCGCCAGCGGCTCGATGTCGAGGTTGCCGAGCGTGAGGCTGCCCGACTCCATGCGCGCATTGCGAGCCATCGCATCGGTGCGCCGCAGCAGCGCCTTGACGCGCGCCACCAGCTCCAGCACCGAGAAAGGCTTGGCGAGGTAGTCGTCGGCGCCCAGCTCCAGGCCCAGGATGCGGTGCACCTCGCTCGACCGGGCGCTGATGATGATGATCGGTGTGTAGCGCGTCATCGCGCGGGCGCGGCGGCAGATCTCGAGGCCGTCGACGCCGGGCAGCATCAGGTCGAGCACCAGCGCGTCCCAGTTGCCGCGCTCCAGCGCGCGCAGGCCGGCATGGCCGTCGGCGGCGTGCTCGATCGCATAGCCCTCGTCGCGCAGGTGCATGCGCAGCAGTTCGGCGATGTGGGCGTCGTCCTCGACGATCAGCACGCGTTTGGCGGTGTCCATGCCCGGATTGTCCCGCCATACGGGTTGTGGAGTTATCACGATTAATTGAACTTTGCGTGATGAATCGGCCATGGGGTGCGCCCAACAATCCGCCCCATGAACAGCACAGCCATCGCCAGCACCGCACCCGATGCCCGCCCCATCCACCCGCTGTGGATGCGCATCACGCACTGGCTCAACGCCCTGGCCGTGCTGGTGCTGGTGACGAGCGGCTGGCGCATCTACAACGCGGCGCCCTTCTTCCCGTTCACCATTCCGAACGCCATCACGCTCGGCGGTTGGCTCGGCGGCGCGCTGCAGTGGCACTTTGCGGCGATGTGGCTGCTGGTGTTCAACGGCCTGGTGTACCTGGCGATCAACATCGCGAGCGGCCGGCTCGCTGCCAAGTTCTTCCCGGTCACGCCGGCCGGGATCTGGCACGACGCGCTGGCGGCGCTCAAGGGCAAGCTCTCGCATGCCGACCCGCGCCGCTACAACAACGTGCAGCGGCTCGCCTACCTGTTCGTGATGCTCGACCTGATCGTGATCGTGCTGTCGGGCCTGGTGCTCTGGAAGTCGGTGCAGTTCCCGGTGCTGCGCGACCTGATGGGCGGCTACGAATTTGCGCGCCGCATCCACTTCGTCGGCATGGCGACGCTCGTTGCCTTCGTCGCCGTGCACCTGGTGATGGTGGCTCTGGTGCCCCGCACCCTCCTGACCATGATCCGCGGCCGCGCGCCCAAGGCCTGAAATGAAATCTTGCTTTTCTGTTCGTCGCGTTGTTGTGTTTGACGTTCGTTGTTCAGGGCGCGATCACGCCGACGGTGTGCTCTGCTCCGCGAATGTCCCCCGGCGCGGCCTAGGGCCGCATGCCTCCTCCTTTATTTCGCTGCGCAGAGCACACCATCGGCGTGATCGCTCAGAGCACTTGTTGATCGGCCGCAAATCGGCAGCGTGCCCTCGTGCAC
>NZ_JBFUHN010000051.1:0-50279 GCF_056402375.1 Variovorax sp. P4_B10
GCCCTCACCCTAGCCCTCTCCCAGAGGGAGAGGGGACAACACCTCACGCTTCCTCGTACCACCGGTCCTTCGCCAGCATCACGCGGTGGTGCCCATGCCCCGACGGCATCATCGGAAAGCAGTTCTCCTGCGCCGCCACCTGCACGTCGAGAAAGAACGGCCCGTCGCTCGCCAGGCACTCGGCCAGTGCGGCTTCGAGTTCGGCGGGGTCCGACACGCGGCGCGCGCCCCAGCCGAAAGCCTTGGCCAGCGCCACGAAATCGGGCAGCGCCTCGTTCCAGCTGTGGCTCAGCCGGTTGCCGTGGTTGAGCTCCTGCCACTGCCGCACCATGCCCATGTAGCCGTTGTTGCACAGCACCAGCTTCACCGGCGTGCGGTGCTGCATGGCGGTGGAAAGCTCCTGGATGTTCATCAGCACCGAGGCATCCCCGCTCACGCAGACGGTGAGCGCATGGGGGTGCCCGATCTGCGCGCCGATGGCCGCCGGCAGGCCGTAGCCCATGGTGCCGGCGCCGCCCGAGGTGAGCCAGCGGCGCGGGCTGTCGAAGCGCAGGTACTGCGCGGCCCACATCTGGTGCTGCCCCACGTCGGTCGACACGATGGCATCGCGGCCCGCGATGGCCCGCTGCAGCGACGACATCAGCTGCTGCGGCAGGATCGCGTCGCCGCGCGGCTCGAAGCGGAGGCACTCTTCGGCGCGCCAGCGTTCGATGCGCTCCCACCACGGCGCGAGCCGCTCGGGTGCGAAGCCTTCAGCCGGCAGCAACGCCAGCACTGCAGCGAGGATCGCTGCGCAGTCCCCCACCATCGGCACATCCACCTGCACGATCTTGTTGATGCTCGCGGGGTCGATGTCGATGTGGATCTTGCGGGCGTGCGGGCAGAACTCGTCGAGCTTGCCGGTCACGCGGTCGTCGAAGCGCGCGCCGACGCACACCACCAGGTCGGCCTCGTGCATCGCGAGATTGGCTTCCAGCATGCCGTGCATGCCCAGCATGCCGACGAACTTCGGGTCCGATGCGGGGAAGGCGCCGAGCCCCATCAGCGTGAGCGTGCAAGGCGCGTGAAGCCGGTGCACCAGCTGCGTGAAGGCCTCGCAGGCAGCCGGCCCCGAGTTGATCAACCCGCCGCCGCCATAGAGCACGGGCCGGCGCGCCGTCGAGAGCAGATCGGCCGCGCGTTGCAGCATGGCCTTCGGCGGCAGCGCCGCCCTGCCCGTGCGCAATGCGCGCAGCGGCTTCGTCGGAGCACCGTGGCCCAGGCGCATGAGCTGGATGTCCTTCGGCACATCGAGCAGCACCGGCCCCGGCCGCCCCGACGCGGCGATCTCCAGCGCACGGCGCACCAGCGAGGGCACATCGTCCGCCGCGCGCACCTGCTGGTTCCACTTGGTCACCGGGCGCGACATGCCCAGCGCATCGCTCTCCTGGAAAGCCTGGGTGCCGATCACGGCCGTTGCAACCTGCCCGCTGATGCACAGCACCGGCACCGAATCGCTCATCGCGTCGAGCAGCCCGGTGATGGTGTTGCCCACGCCCGGCCCCGAGGTGACCAGCACCACGCCGACACGGCCCGTGCTGCGCGCATAGCCCTCGGCCGCATGCACCGCGGCCTGCTCGTGCCGCACCAGCACATGGCGCAGCCGCGGCTCGCCGTGCAGCGCGTCGTAGAGCGGCAGCGCGGCGCCGCCGGGGTAGCCGAAGATCGTGTCGACGCCGCACTCGACCAGCGTGTCGAGCAGGGCCTCCGCGCCGTTGCGCACACGGGGTGCGGCTTCGGGATGGAGGGACAGGGAAGACGTGAGGGGTAGGTCGAGCAATCGCATGCCGTCAATTCTTCCGGTTCTGATGCAGAATTTGCTTCTTTCTTTTGGCTCTTTTGACCTGATTCATGAAAACCCATCGGAAAACAGCAACAAATGAAGAAGGATCTTTCGACAAGACCGACATGGCGATCCTCCGCGTGCTGCTGCTCGACTCGCGCAAGACGCTGCAGGAGATCGGCAACGAGGTCGGCCTGTCGCCCACCAGCTGCTGGACACGCATCAAGAAGCTCGAAGCCCAGGGCGTGATCAAGCGCTACACCGTCGACGTCGACCCGGCCAAGCTCGGCTATCACGACTCGGTGATCGTTCAGGTGACGCTCGAGAGCCACACCGACGAAACGCTCTACGACTTCGGCCGCGTGCTCGCGACCATTCCGGAGATCCAGGAGGCCTACCTGGTGTCGGGCGACTACGACTACTACATCCGCATCGCGGTGCGCGACACGCGCGACTACGAGCGTCTGCTGCGCGAAAAGCTCTACAAGATTCCCGGCATCCGGCACAGCAAATCGCACTTCGTGCTGCGCGTGCTGAAGGAAACGAGCGTGCCCGTGATCTGACGGCGTCGGAATCTGGCCAGGTGTTTTATCGGTCGATATCAAGCAAAGTAGTCGATGACCGTTCGAAGCGCCTCGATAGCGGGTGCGCCGGCCATCAGTTCGGGCGCCGCGCACCAGGGAGCGGACAGGTTCGAAAACCAGGCCATCAAGGGCACGAGCTGTTCGGGCGCAAGGCTGTGCATCTGTTCGATGGTGATCGTGAGCTGCCTTGCCAACCGCGGGGGCGCGGACTCGAAGACCCAGTCGTAGCGGCCGCAGCCGATGCGCACGGCACGGCTGTCCTTCTCGGACATGCCGACCAACCATTGGCAGCTGTACTGCGACGCATCTTCCGAGGGAGGCGCGCCGATGCAGAGGGTGTGCACGTTCTCGAAGGACCGGGAGAACTGGCGCACCAGCACTTCCGTGATCGCTTCGATGCCGTGCGCCGACGGCGGGAACGAGATCGTCCCGGCCTTGACGACCATCTCCAGACGCGCATCGGACGCAAAAGCCTGCCGCATGAGATGCGGCCGGTTGTGGTCCTTCGCGTGAAGGTAGGCGGTGACGGTGTTCTGGATGCGAGACATGTTCATTCGACGGATGCCGTGGCGGGCGTTTCCGGCGCCGCGCCATAGCCCCCGCCTCCCGGCGTCTCGATCACGAAGACATCGCCCACGGCCATCTCGATCTGCGCGCTGTGGCTCAGTGCTTCAATGCGTCCGTCGGCGCGCTCGACGTGGTTGACACCGACCGCGCCCGGCTGGCCGCCGGCCATGCCGAAGGCGCCGTGGGTGCGTCCATTGCTCAGGATCGAGGCGGTCATCGGTTGCAGGAAGCGGATCTTGCGCACACCGCCATCGCCGCCGCGCCAGCGCCCGGCGCCGCCGGACTGCGTCCGGATCTCGTAGCTGTCCAGGCGCACCGGGTAGCGGAATTCCAGCACCTCGGGGTCGGTCAGGCGCGAGTTCGTCATGTGCGTCTGCACGACGCTGGTGCCATCGAAGCCGGGACCGGCACCGGAGCCGCCCGAAATGGTTTCGTAGTACTGGTACTGCGCGTTGCCGAAGGTGAAGTTGTTCATCGTGCACTGGCTGGCCGCCATCACGCCCAGCGCACCGTACAGCGCATTGGTCACGCAGCTCGACGTTTCCACGTTGCCGGCCACCACGGCGGCTGGCGGCGTGGGGTTGAGCATGCAGCCTTCGGGAACGACCACGCGAATGGGCTTCAGGCAGCCGGCATTGAGCGGAATGTCGTCGTCCACCAGGGTGCGGAATACATAGAGCACGGCAGCCATGGTGATCGACCTGGGTGCGTTGAAGTTGTTGAGCAACTGAGCGCTGGTGCCGGTGAAGTCGACGGTGGCACTGCGCGCGGCGGTGTCCACGCGCACCCGTACGCAGATGCGTGCGCCGTTGTCGAGCGGGAGCTGGAACTCGCCATCGGACAGCGCCGTGATCACGCGGCGCACCGACTCCTCGGCGTTGTCCTGGACATGCTGCATGTAGGCGGCCACGGTGGATCGGCCGTATTGCGCAACCATGGCCTTGAGCTCCTGTGCGCCCTTTTCGTTGGCGGCGATCTGCGCGCGCAGGTCGGCCAGGTTCTGCTCGATGTTGCGCGAGGGATATTCGCCACTGGCCAGCAACGCACGAAACTCGGTTTCGCGCAGCCGGCCGCGCTCGACCAATTTGAAGTTGTCGATCAGCACGCCTTCGTCGGTGATGGTGGTGGAAAACGGCGGCATCGAGCCTGGCGTGATTCCGCCGATGTCCGCATGGTGACCACGCGAGGCGACATAGAACGAGGGTCCGTCGTCGTCGCTTTCAAGGTAGACGGGCGTGACGACGGTGATGTCCGGCAGATGCGTGCCGCCGTGGTACGGATCGTTGAGCACGAAGACGTCGCCGGTGTTCATGTCCGGATTGCCTTCGACCACGGTCTTGATCGACTCGCTCATCGAGCCCAGGTGCACCGGCATGTGCGGCGCGTTGGCGATCAGGTTGCCGCTCGCATCGAACAAGGCGCACGAGAAGTCGAGCCGCTCCTTGATGTTGACCGAGTACGCGGTGTTCTGGAGCCGAAGGCCCATCTGTTCGGCGATGTTCATGAACAGGTTGTTGAAGACTTCCAGCATGACCGGGTCGGCCTCTGTCCCGACCGCATGCGCCGCCACCCGCGGCGCGACACGTTTCATTTCGACGCCGCTGGCCGTGATCCGCGCCTGCCAGCCCGGCTCGACCACGGTGGTTGCGTTCTTCTCGGCCAGGATCGCGGGGCCGTCGATGCGCGCGCCCGGCATCAGCGAGTCACCCACATGAAGTGCCGCCTGGCGCCAACCGGCCGGTTGTTCGTCGGCGGCGCAGTACATGGGAACATGGCTTGCCGGCGTGGGCCGATGGTCCTCGGCCGGCTCGGCGCTCTGGCCCGTCGCCGTGCGCTCGCCCGCACTCGCCGCCTCGACCGAGACAGCTTCGATGACCAGGGCGCGATCCGGCATCAGGAAGGCGAAGCGCTGGCGGTAGGCTTGCTCGAATTCGTCGCGGATCGCGGCAATCGCCACGTTGGCGCTGAGGCCCGGTGGCAGCAGGCAGGGCAACGCGGTGTCCGTTCCCGCGTAGCGGACCTGCAAGCGGGAGTGGCTTTCGATATCGGCGCCTTCGACGCCCTGAGCCATCAACTCGTCCCCCGCTTCGGCACATAAGCGTTCTGCGATCCGGGTTGCGGCCGCCAGCCCCGCAGCATCGAGTTCGCGCTCCACCGCCGCTTCGCGCATCGCGATCTGGTCGGCCAGCCCCATCCCGTAGGCAGACAGGACACCGGCAAAGG
This sequence comes from Variovorax sp. P4_B10, assembly GCF_056402375.1. Classification (NCBI taxonomy): domain Bacteria; kingdom Pseudomonadati; phylum Pseudomonadota; class Betaproteobacteria; order Burkholderiales; family Comamonadaceae; genus Variovorax; species Variovorax sp. P4_B10. The sequence continues at coordinate 5,197 of NZ_JBFUHN010000051.1, forward strand.
AATGCGCGTAGACCGTGCGCATGCCCAGCGCATCGGCCACCAGGCACGCATGCTGGCCGCCGGCGCCGCCGAAGCATTGCAGCGTGTACCGGGTGACGTCGTAGCCGCGTGCCACCGAGATGCGCTTGATGGCGTTGGCCATGCTCGCCACCGCAATCTGCAAGGCGCCGCCGGCCACGTCCTCGGCGCTCACGGCGCGACCTGTCGCATCGCTCATCTCCTGCGCCACGGCGCCAAAGCGCTGCTTCACCGCGTCACGGTCCAGCGCCTCGTCGGCGGCCGGCCCGAATACCTTGGGAAACCAGTCGGGCTGGATCTTGCCCAGCAGCACATTGGCATCGGTGGTGGTCAACGGTCCGCCGCGCCGGTAGCTGGCCGGCCCCGGATTGGCACCGGCCGACTCGGGGCCGACGCGCAGGCGCGCACCATCGAAACGAACCAGCGACCCACCGCCCGCCGCGACCGTGTGGATGCTCATCATCGGCGCCCGCATGCGCACGCCCGCGACCTGGGTTTCGAAGGCCCGCTCGAATTCCCCTGCGTAGTGCGACACATCGGTCGACGTACCGCCCATGTCGAACCCGATGACCTTGTCATGTCCGGCCTGCACCGCCGTACGCACCATCCCCACGATGCCGCCGGCCGGCCCGGAAAGAATGGCGTCCTTGCCGTGGAAGCGATGCGCTTGCGTGAGACCACCGGAGCTCTGCATGAAGAACAGGGAAACGCCCGGCATCTGGGCCGCCACCTGGTCGACGTAGCGGCGCAGGATGGGCGAGAGATAGGCATCGACCACCGTGGTGTCGCCGCGGGGTATCAGCTTCATCAGCGGGCTGGTCTTGTGGGACACCGAGACCTGGGTGAAGCCGATCGCTCTTGCCAATTGCTCGGCCGCGATCTCRTGTCCTGCATGACGGTAGCCGTGCATGAAGACGATCGCGCAGCCACGAATACCGTCGTTGAAGGCCGCCTTCAACGAAGCCCGAAGGGCTGTCTCGTCCAGCGGCCGCACGACCTCGCCTTGTGCGCCGACGCGCTCGTCGGCTTCGATCACGCGCTCGTAGAGCAACTCCGGGAGCACGATGCGGCGATCGAAAAGGCGTGGACGCGCCTGGGTGGCAATGCGCAGCGCGTCGCGGAAGCCCCGCGTGGTGACCAGCACCGTGCGATCGCCCTTTCGCTCTAGCAAGGCATTGGTCGCAACGGTGGTCCCCATCTTGACGCACTCGACCCGATCGGGGGTGATCAGCTCACCGGGCTTCAGCCCCAGCAGCCGGCGGATGCCTTCGACGGCTGCATCCTTGTAGTGCTCCGGGTTTTCCGACAGCAGCTTGAGCGTGTGCAAGCCGCCATCGGGCGCGCGGCCCACCAGGTCGGTGAAGGTACCTCCGCGGTCGATCCAGAATTGCCAGCGGGACGGGAGTGGGGAATGCGTGGTCATGAAAGAGAGAAAAGAAACAGGGATGGGAGTCGGGTCAGTTCTGGCGCAAATCGCGTCCGCGCGTCTCGGGCAGGCACAGGGCAACCAGCACCACCATGGCGTAGGCCACCGCCGCGCACACACCGATCGCGGTGCCGAGCGAAAGATGCAGCCGGTCGCTCAGCACGCCGACCAACGCAGGAAAGGTGGCGCCGATGCCGCGTCCGAAGTTGTAGCAAAAGCCCTGCCCCGAACCGCGCAGCTCATTGGGGAACAGCTCCGCCAGGAAGGCCCCCGCGCCGCTGAAGATGCCCGACATGAAGAAGCCGAGCGGGAAGCCGAGCACCAGCATCAGGCCATCGGTGATGGGCAGCAGCGTGTAGGCATAGACCAGCGAACCGGCACCGATCGCGAACAGGATGAAGGCACGGCGGCGGCCCAGACGGTCCGACAGGTAGGCGCCGCACAGGTAGCCGATGAAGGCCCCGACGATGAACATGAACTGGTAGCCACCCGAACCGAGCACGGTGAGGTGGCGCTCGTTCTTCAGGAAGGTCGGCAGCCACACGCCGATGGCGTAGTAGCCACCCTGCATGCCGGTGAACAGCAGGCTCGCGAGCACCGTGGTGCCCAGGATGCCGGGCTTGAAGATCGCGAGGAAGTTGCCGTTGCGTTCGCCACGCACCACCGCGGCGCGGCTCTGCACGTAGATTTCCGGATCGCGGATCGAGCGGCGGATGAAGACGATCAGCAGCGCCGGCAGCAGGCCCAGCAGGAACATGGCGCGCCACGAGATCTCCGGCGGCAGGAAGGAGAACAGTGCCAGCGACACCAGCACCGCCGCGCCCCATCCGACGGCCCAGCTGCTCTGCACCAGCCCCACCGCCTTGCCGCGGTAGGCCGGCCGGATCATCTCGGCAATGAGCACCGAGCCCACCGCCCATTCGCCACCGAAGCCCAGGCCCTGCAGCGTGCGGGCGATCAGCAGTTCCTCGGGCGTGCGCGAGAGGCCGCAGGCAAAGGTGAAGATCGCGAACACCAGGATCGTGAGCTGCAGGATGCGCACGCGGCCATAGATGTCGGCCAGGATGCCGGCCGCCCAGCCGCCGATGGCCGAGGCCACGAGCGTGGCGGTGCCGATCAGCCCCACCTCGGTCTTGCTCATGCCCCAGAGCGACAGGAGGATCGGCGTGACGAGCGGCAGCGTGTAGTAGTCGAAGGCATCGACCGCATAGCCGCTGAACGATGCGGCGAGCGTGCGCTTCTCGTTGGGGTTGAGGGTGCGCAGCCAGTTCTCGTCGGCGGGCGCAGCGCCGGCCGCATAGGTGGGGTCGGAGGTGTTTTTCATGAGAGACGTCTCCTGGAGGTGAGTCGGTGGGCAACAGCGGTCAGAACGCGGCAAGGCGGTGATGCAGCAGGTCTGTGACCAGCATTGCGCCCGGTGCGTGGGTGATGGCAAACGGCAGCTTCGCGGCAGCCAGCGCGGCCTGCGGCGTGACGCCGCAAGCCCAGAACACGGGCAGCTCATCGGGCATGACCTCGACGGCATCGCCGTAGTCGGGATCGGCCAACGAACGAATGCCGATCAGGGCCGGGTCGCCGATATGCACGGGTGCGCCGTGCACGGCAGGAAAGCGCGAAGAGATCTGCACCGCGCGGATGGCATCGGCCGCGCGCAGCGGTCGCATGCTCACCACCATCGGCCCGTGAAAGGCGCCGGCCGGCGTGGTTGCGATCGATGTGCGGAACATCGCGACGTTGCGCCCCTGCGTGACGTGGCGCAGCGCGATGCCCTCGGCCAGCAACGCATGCTCGAAGGTGAAGGAACAGCCGATCACGAAGCTCACCATGTCGTCGCGCCAGATGTCGCGCACGTCGGTGGGTTCGTCCGTCAGCTCGCCGTCGCGCCAGACGCGATAGCGCGGCAGATCGGTGCGGATGTCGAGGTCTGCGCCGAGCGCGGGTAAACCCGGATCACCCACTTCCGAAACGCCAAGCAGCGGACATGGCTTGGGGTTGGCCTGGCAAAAGCGCAGGAAGTCGCTGGCGTACGCCTGCGGCAGGACCACCAGGTTGCCCTGTGCATGGGCGCCGGCGAGGCCGCTGGTGTGGGTGTTCAGCGCGCCGCTGCGAGCGGCTCGGCGAACGCTCTGCGCACTGCTCGATTCATCGGGTTTTCCCTGGGTCGCATCAGGAGTCGGCATTTGACGTTGGTGATGCGCAATGCATCGCTGTGTTGTGAAGCGACGGATTGTGGGAATCCGTGCTCACGAGCGCCAACGCAAATTTTCTTTCTCAAGTCATCGATTTTTTCGATGAACCCGTGCGGTGCGAGGCATGCACCACGGCGGAGCTGAGCGCGGCCTCCGGCAGCGGAGTGGAAGGGTCGTCGCGGTAGCTCGCATAGATGGGCAGAGGCTCCAGCACTTCGTCGCAGGGCAGCACGCGCAGCGGCAGCCGCCGGGCCAGCGGTTCCACCACGGCGCGCGGCAGCGTGGCCACGCCGAAACCGGCCTCCACCAGCTGGGCCATGGCCGAGATCGACGAGATGGCGTGCACGCGCGGCGGGGGGCTGCCGGCCTCGCGGAACAGCTCGAGCAGCGCCACGTGCGGCTGCGAACCCCGCTGAAAGGTCAGCAGGTCGAGGCTGAGCAGGTCCGCCAGGCGGTAGCGCCTGCGCAAGTGCAGCTCCTTGTGGCCGACGAAGCACATGGGCATCGGCGTCACGGCCCGCGTGCGCACGCCGTCGCCGGCAGCGGGCAACGCGGCGAACACCAGGTCCTGCTTGCCGCGCTGCAGCTGGTCGACCAGCACCGGCGTGGTTTCGACCGTGAGTTCCAGTTCGAAGTCCGGGTAGGTGGCCTGCATGTGCTTGAGCCATCCCGTGAGCCAGCTGTGCACGACCGACTCGATGGCGCCGACGCGCAGCACCGTCTCGCGCGCCGCGCCCGAGCCCATCTCGGCCTTGATGTGCATCTGCATTTCCAGCAGCTTCTGCGCAAGGGCGTGGAAACGCTGCCCCGCCACCGTGAGACGAAACTGCTTGTCCCGGCGGTCGAGCAGCAGCACGCCGAGTTCGCGCTCGAGCGCGGCGATGCGGCTGGACAGGGCCGACTGGGTGACGTGCAGTTTCTCGGCGGCGCGCGTGACGCTCTTGAGCGCCACGGCCCAGTGAAAAGCCTCAACGAAGCGAAGATTCATGGCCGAATTCTGCCCCCTGGACAGAGTTCCTGATTTGAATCTCAACGGTTTCCGTCTTGACGATCCGGACCTCGGCCTGAACGATGCCCGATGTCGGAAAGCGCTGGATCGTCGAGCGCAGCTTTGCGTGGCTGGAGAAGAACAGGCGGTTATGGAAGAACTGCGAGCGATTGCTCAACTTGCGTTGTCGGCGCGCTATCAACGCTGGACGGCGTTCGGTAGCCGCGGTCGGCGAGGCTTAGCCACCCGATTGGATGGACCCGAAGTGGGCGCGGGCCAAAAAGGAACGACTTGGGCACGCAGGCATTCCTGCAGGGCCTCTTCACTGGAAAGCTCTCGCACCTGGGCGTTCTTCAAGAACTCGCGCTTCAACTGCTCCAGCGCCGCAGTGCCGTAAACGATCTGGCGGCACTCTTTAGTCCCCCCAACTTCGCTTTCGCGCCTGAACGGAAAACCCTTGCGGGCTTCTCTACTGGGGGAGCCTGCATTGGCAGCATGAGCGAGAGGTGCCCATGCGCCCAACAATTTGCTCCGGACTGATTGATGCGTGGTCATGAAGATTGGGACTGAAAAATGGTTAACAGGGTCCTGATGTTGCGAATGAACGATTTGTTCGCAAGGCGCGCAGACATCTTGGTGATCAATGTAGCGAGCGGCATCCTTCTTCAAAACCACCACATGACAGTTCTTGAGAATTGGTGTGAGCGATATGTGGAAAAGTGCGCAAGCTGGAGCGGCTGCGAGCGATTTCTCAACACCAGCCTGCAATTCATCCATCTCGCATTCATGGCTCTTTGCTTGGAAGATCGTAAACACGTTCCAGGAGCGTGTTTACGATCTCCGTTGCTGGCGAAAATGGCTGGGTGAAGAGAAAGAAATACGCCTGCGATTCACAACACCTGCCTGCAATTAATCCATCTCGCATTCATGGCTCTTTTGCTTGGGAGATCGTAAGCACGTTCTAAGGGCTGTCTGTCAGCCTTCTCAGCGCATCCAGATCGAGGACTGTGATCGCGTTGTAGTTCAAGCTGATCGCACCATGTGCCACCAGCACGCCGAGCGCCTGGTTGACTGTCTGCCTGGTGACCTGCAGGAGGGCCGCAAGATCCTTCTGTGTCAAGCGCAGGCGCAGGTTGATTCCCTTTCCGTCATTGCCTCCGTACAGCACCGCCAGACGTTCGATCGTCGCGACCAGCCGCTGCTGAAACGAGCCGACGCCCTGGCTGAGCAACGAATCGAGCACGACCCTGTGCTGTTTCATCAGCATTTTTGCCATTCCCTTCCAAAGGACAGGCTCGTCGTCGAGGATTTTTTGAACCAGCAGGGTTGGCATCCGGACGACCGTGACGTCGTTCAGCGCACAGAAGTCGTAGATGATGCGACTCTCCTCCTCTTCCTCACCCCCTTCCGGGTCAATGGTCCGGGTGAACCCGGCCACATAGCCGGGCCCGAGGAGTGCCACAGGGGTCCGACGTCCTCCAGGTGGAATGTGACCGACAAACAGATGTCCCGACACGATCACGAACGTCTCAGGCGTTCCCTGCTCGATCGACACCATCTCGCCTCTGGCGTACCTGCCGAGGCGCGCGTTGGCGAGAAGCTTGCTCATCGACGAGGCGGGCCACCGTGCGAAGCCCTGCGTGAGGCGCAGCGTGCCCTCCACCAACGCTGCGTCCTCAAAATTCGCTCTGATCACTTCCCCTCTGCCTGCCCCAGGATGTCCACCACCACGCGGCGGTCCGGCTGCAGACAGGCGACCAGGCGCGGCGTGCGCTGCGTGCCCTGGCAATCGCGCGTCACGGGCTCGCGCTCGCCCATCGAGCGCACTTCCATGGGCGCGCGTACGCCGGCTGCCCTCAGGTAGTCGCGCACGGTGTTGGCACGTTGCAGCGCCAGGCGGTCGTTGTAGGCGCCGTCTCCGAGCCGGTCCGTATGCCCCGTGATCGTCAGGCTTTGCACCTGCATCTCCTGGCTGCGCAATGCGCGGGCCAGCGCGTCGAGCTCGCCGCGGCCCTGGGGCAGCATGTCTGCCGCACTCGAGCGATCGAAGATGAAGAGCGTGTCGGCGCTGAGATTCACGCGCCGTGTCGTCGCTTGTGCGGATTCCGGAACGGGGGTGGGGGTTGGCGTCACGACGGGCGTGAGCGCGCAGTTCTGCCCCTGGCACCAGTTGTAGCGCTCGTCATGCAGGCTGCCGCAGCCTGCGAGCACGAGGGTGGCGAGGGCCGCGGCGCCGAGCGCGAGCGGCTTCGGTGTGTTCTTCGTTTGCATGTGTTGTTTCCTTGACGTTGCCATTGGTTGCGCTGCGCTCACCACGCCACCCGCACACCGAGTTGCCCCGAGACACCCTCGCGGTGGGTGCCGCTGAGCGAGCGCTGGTACTGCACGCCGCCATAGAGGTAGGCGGTCTTGCTCAGCGGCAGTTGCGCTCCCACGCCCAGTTCGGCCCAGGTCTGCTTGGCCCACGCCTCGCTCACTGCGGTGCTGCCGATGGTCACGGCCTTCGGATCCTTGAATTCGTGCAGCAGATTGGCCGTCACGTAGAAGGTGTTGGTGCGCGTGAGCGTGTCGCCGCGCTCGGCCTTGTCGTTCCAGGCCAGCCGCCCGCCCAGGCGACCGCGCAGGCTCTGGCTGGTAAAGGCGTCCACCGAGGACACGTTGTCCGCAAAGCCGCGATAGCGCGTGACCTGGTAGCTCAGCTGCGCCTGCGGCTCGATCAGCCACTGGCTGTCGCCGATCTGCCAGGGGCGCCCCACTTCGACGCTCAGCCCCGCGCCGGCGCCCTTTTGCGTGCCCTCGCCGCCGTATTTGTCGGTGTACTTGTTCTGCACCGCATGCAGCTGGCCGACCAGGTCGAGGTAGCTGCCGTTGTCGGCGTAGCGCGTGTGGTACGCGCCCAGGGTCGCCATCTGGCCCTTCATCTTTCCGGTGTCGTAGCCCATGCCCGCTTCGCCGCGGCGGCGGTCGCTGAAGTTGGTGCTGGTGCGCCCGTATCCCACGCTGATGCCGGTGTGGCTGCGCGACTTGTCGCCGGCGTCACCGCTGTAGGTGACCGCCAGATCCTTGCCGAGCTGGACATACTGCATTTCCTGCTCGAAGCCGAACTGGCGCTTGCCGTCCACATCGAGGCGTTGCGCGTGCAGGCGCATCCACACCTGGTCGCCGGGCGCCTTGGCGTCGCAGCCGCAGTAGTCCCACTTGAGCGTCTGCTGCTCGCCCACCCGCTTGTGCAGGCTGCCCAGCAGGCCCAGGCCCAGTTCGGTTGTGGCCATCTGGCCCATCACGTAGCCAGGGACCGCGGGGCGGAACACCTCGGGTGCTGGCACCGGCGTCGGCGCCGGGCTCGCCCCGGGGACCGCGGTCGGGATCGGCGTGGGGTTGTAGACGCTGCTCAGGTAGAAGCTGTTGGCATCCCCATCCGTGCGCCCGCCGCGGTGCAAACCGTATTCGTAGGCGCCGGCCTGCACCGGCGCGGCCAGCGTGAAGTTGCCCTCCGACGAGGTGCCGGTGACCTGGACCACCTGGATGCCGTTGACGGTGGCGGCGCCGGCGCCGCCGGCGTTGGCCACGAGCACGCGGGTGGTGCCGCTGGTGTTGCCGTTGACGACCAGCTTGTCGGTAGCGCTGGCGTCGCTGCCCAGGGCCGTGTTCAGCCGCACGAGGCCGTTGGTGCCGGCGTAGTTGCCGTTGACCGTGAGCACATTGCCGGGCACGCCCAAGGGACTGCGCAGGTCGATCAGGCCGGCGTTGTGCACATCGCCGGTGATGGCGAAAGTGCTCGCGCCCATCAGCACGCTGCTGGTCGGCTGGATGAACAGACCCATCGGGGCACCGCTGCCATCGACGCCGGCGCCGACGACCAGCGGGGCGCCAGCGAGGGTGAGGCGGGTGTTGTCGAGCGTGATGCTTTCCCAGTTGACCAGCTGGGCGCCGCCGGCCGTCGCGGTCACGCCCTGCAGGGTCAGCTTGTCGACCCATCCGTCGGCCGCCGAAACATCGTCGCCGCCGTCCAGGAGGGTGCTGCCGTTGTAGCTGGCGGCGGACACGAGTGCCGTGTCGGAGCCGTTCTGTCCGCGGAAGCCGCCCGACAGGGTACCGCCCGACCAGGTGAAGTTGTCGTTGCCGTCGCCAGCGCTGGCAACGCGGTCGTCGCCGTAGATGGTGCCGTTGAAGCTGCCGCCGGTGAGCGTCAGGCTGTCGTTGCCCAAGCCGAGGATCGCATCGCCAGTCACGGTGCCGGCGGTGGTGACGACGGCATTGCCGCCGAGCGTGTCGGTGCCGGTATTGGCGGCATCGCCGTCGCGGATGGCGATGCCCGAGGCGGACCCGTTCACCGTTGCCGCCGCGCCGATGTTGACGGTCCCGCCGGCCGCCGCCAGGGTGTGGATGGCTGCGCCAGCGCCGCTGCCGCCGGTCACGCTGCCGCCCGTGGCGTCGACCTGGTAGTTGCCCGCAGCCGCTTTAGCCTGCAAGCCGTCGGCATTCGCGCCCGTCGCCGTCACGGTGCCCGCATTCATCTGAACCGCAGCCAGGCCAAGGCCGGCGTTGGAGCTGACGATGCCCGAGGCAGAGGTGCCCGATGTGCTGACCGTTCCGCCGTTCATGATCGCCGTCGCCGTCGAGCTGCTGGCAACAGTTCCGACGCTCGCCGAAATACCAACCGCATCCTGGCCAACCGTTGTGACCGTCCCTGTGTTCAACGCCGTTGCATTGCCCACAGCGCCCTGATCGACTGCTGCCTGCATGCCTTGGGCTGCGATACCAGTGGTGGATATCGTTCCTTGATTCACGGCCGTGGCGTCACCTGCACCATAAAGCACGCGGGCTGCCGTGCCAGTCGCGAACTGCCCCTTGGTAGCGATGGCCCCCTGGTTGGTGGCCATCGCATCCCCATAGCCCATGACGTCCGCAAAAACGCCAATGCCATAGGGAGACCCATTCGTCGCGACGGTTCCTGCGGCCTGGAGCGTCGCAATCGCAGTGCCGTGCTTCGACGGATCACTGTTGTCGATGTGCGCGCCGATGYCGGTGGCGTAGGGGCCGTTCGTCGTGACGGCGCCGCTCGACGTGGCCGTCGCGGTGCCGCTGCCGGTGGTCAGCGCATAGACCCCGTAGCCAAACGTGCCGCCTGTCGTGATGGTTCCGGTGTTGCCCGCGGTGGCGTTGCCGCCCGCAGCCAATGCGTAAACGCCGAAGTTGCCATCGATACCCGAGGCACCGGTCGTCAGCACGGTTCCGTTGTTGATCGCCGTTGCATTGCCGGTTCCCATGGCATGGGCAAGGATCCCCTTGGCGCCATCGGTACCGCTGGTCTGGATGGTAGTGCCCGCCGAGGAACTGGCGACGGCATTGCCAGCCCCCGCTGTGCCGGCATAGAGCCCGTAGCCGTAGCTGCCCGCCGTGCTGATGCTGCCGTTCAGCAGCGTGGCAGTGGCCGTGCCATTGCCTTCGTTGCGTGCGTATATACCGGCTGCGCCAGTCTGCTGCGTGGTGACCGTCGAAGTTGCGGCATCCATGGTTGCCGTTGCCGCGGCCGTGCTGGCCGGGTTCAGGACGGCGGCCCAGATTCCGTAGCCGTTGCTGCCCTGTGTTGCGATACTGCCGCCCGTCATCGACGCGGTCGCGGCGCCCGTTCCGATGGCCAACGCGGCCAGTCCAACGCCGCCTGATCCGTTGGCAATCACCGTCCCTCCCGTCTGGCTGGCAATGGCGTCGCCGGACCCTGAGCCAACTGCGATGACGACCGAGCTGGCGCCGTTCGTCGTCGCAGTGCCACCAGAAATTTTGGCGTAGGCATCGCCGGAGCCCAGTGTCTGGGCCACAACGACCGAGTTATTCGCGGCCTGTGTGGTGGCAACACCACCCGTCATGGTTGCGACAGCATCGCCACTGCCATACGCCAAGGCGTAAGCCGCATGCGACCCGCCTGCCGCAGTGCCGGTACTGATCGAACCGCCGTTCACCGTGACCGTCGCCGTGCCTGTGCCGCGCGTGTCGGCATACAGACCGACAGAGGAACCTTGCTGTCCGGTGGTCGAGATGGAGCCGCTGTTGAGGATCGAGGTTGCATTGCCGTCGCCGTAGGCGACCGAGGTGACGCCAGGTGCGAATTCGCCGACGCTGGTGATCTGCGCACCATTGATGACGGCGCTCGCATTGGCCGTACTGGCCGCAGGACCGCTACCGACTCTCGCTTCGGCCAGCACGGCGTAAAAAGGACTGGCCCCGGTATTGCCCGCAGGAGCGGTCACGTTGATCGTGACAGGGCCATTGACTTCAATCTGTTGATTGCCTGCGCCGCTACCGGTCGAATAAACACCATGGTTGTTGACCGGCGCGATGGTGACGGGCGCTGCGGTGCCGTCAACGATGACTTTGATGTTGTCGGTGCCATACGCAATGCCGGTGGTGTTCGGGTTGGCGTCCCCCACTGGCGTTCCATCGCCCTGGCAAGTCACAGTGCCGCCTGAAACGACAGCACCGCATTCGTTGGCCGCCCAGGCGGACGACGCGCCGCCGAGGGCCGCCGTGGCCAAGACAACCGCGCCGAGCGTGGCGCTTGAAGACTTCTTGCCGCGCGCGGTGCATACCTCGCTGGCCGCAACCCAGGCGCCGAGCGCCTCGTTCCAGATGCTGCGAAATGACTTGTTCACATTTACTCCCTCGTGCCAGATAGAAATAAATCGCCGACTACGTGGTGCTGGGTGAGTTGCTCCAAGGACTGAAGCACTGCACTTCGCATCGCCGGCCGATCGCGTTTTCCGAGGCAGAGCGACCGTGCAAGACCTCGAAGTGGGCGGAATCTATCGCTGTGAAACGTCGAGGTGCAAAGCGATTGCACGCCTATGTCGGCTATCCGACATTGGCGATATTCATCTGTTTGCAATTGTGAAAAATGTCCGAGGCCCAGGGGGCGCTGCGGCGATCGATGCGTCCTTCGCCGAAGCACCTTCCGCCTCGCGCGAGGCGACGCCACGACTTTCCCCGGCAGGACCGTCCAACCGATATCCCATGCCGTGGACGGCCCGGAGGTCCCAGCCATTGGCCTTGAGATCCAGGACGCGCCGCAAACGAGAAATGCTGACGTCGAGGGTCCGTGACTGCGTGTCTTCGTATTTGTCCCAGACGGTCGAGTACAACCACTCGCGCGTGAGCGTCTGGCCTGCATGAGAGAACAGTTCGAACGCAACGTCGAAGTCGATCGCACGAAGGTGAACCCTCTCACCCGAAACCTCCACGGCATCGCTCATCAGAGAAAAGCGATAGCAATCCCACGTCGGATCGGATTCGTACACATTCACACCGAAGCGCCGCATGAACATGCGCGCGACACAGCAGAATTCGACGAATGAAGTCGGGCTCACGATCACTTCATTCGTCGCATTCCAATGCAGATCCGACAGCACCGGCACTTGATCTCGCGAAGCCAGGCACAGCACCGGCGTCCAATGCCCGACCAGCGCCTTGACCTCTTCCAGCTGCATGAGGGACGACTCGGCATCGCCCTCTACAGCCAGGAAGACCATGTCGAATTTCGGCGCAGGCGCGGCGCCGCAGCGAGCAATCTCGGCAGTGCTCCCGAATACCTCGGGCTGATGCCCGAGTCTTCGAACGGCTCGGCGTCCGTATTCGCGCGTACGCATCGCCTGGTCGAGCACCGCGATGCGCGCGCCTTCGGATCTCACGAACCTCATCGGTTGCACCGCCCTTCGATTCCACGCTGGCGTGGACCGTGCATCCGATTCGCTGCCGTCGTCGACGGCTCTTGGCAGGAGGTTGCTCATGCTCAGTTCACCTTGACAGTGAAGAGGACCGTGCCCGACGCGCCAGGGTCCAGCGGCCCCGTGAACTTCCAGCTCAGCGCACCCGTTCCACCCTCCGTTTGCGCGGCAGTGCAATCCACGGCCGGAGCCGGGGCCGGGTTGGCGGGCGTGATCTTCTGGCAGCTCGCGAGCGTGGCCGGCGTCGTGTCCGCCTGTGCCGCAATGAACGCCGTGTATTGCGGCGTCGTGTCGTTGACCGTCAAGCCGCTGATCGGGGTCGTTCCGTTGTTGGTATAGGCGATGCGGTACTCCAGCGTGTCGCCGGGCTTGGCCTGGTTGTTGATGCCGAAGCTGCCGCCGCGTGTCACGTTTCGTACTTCCTTCTTGAGGTCCAGCGCACTGGTCGACACGGTGGTGATGTCGGTCACCGTGTAGGTGGCGTTCAGGCCGGGGCTGGCGTTGGTGAAGACGAAACTGGCCTGCACGGTGCTGGTGTTGTTGTTGCCGTTCATCGCATTGGCGGGGATGAACTCCTGCATCACGACGCAGACGTTTTGTCCGGTGATCACCGTCACCGGCACGGCCGGCGGATAGAGCAGCGCCGCGCCGGCCTGCAGTGCGCCGGTGCAGCCGGTGTCGGCAAAGATCTTGCCGCTCCAGCCGCTGAGGGTCGGTGTATCGACGGAGGTCGGGATGTCGAAGCTCACGGCCCCGCCGGTTCGCGCGGTGAAGGTGTGCGGATAGCTCACGGTGCTGCCGGGAAGGCCGTTCTTGGCGCCGTCTGTCGCGAGCGTGTTGCGGTCGACGTCGCCGAAGTTCAGGCCCGTGTGGCCGCTGCTGTTCCAGGTGAAGGCGATGCGGTCCGGCGTGCCGTCGCGGGTGTAGGTGTAGCCGGTGCCTGCGCTCGCCACGGTCTGGCCGGAGGGCAACTGGACGCTGCTCAGCGAAGCGCCGGTGGAGATGCGCGAAACGGTGTTGGTCTCTTCCACGCACAGCGCGTCGCCCGTGCCGATGGTGAAAGGCACGGCCAACGCGTACTTGCCGGTGCCATCGGTAACGGCGGTCGACAGCGTGGTTGCCGCGCAATCGGTCAGCCGCACGCTGATACCGTCGAGACCGGTCTCGCCGCCGTTGATCAGGCCGTCGTTCGCGGTGCCGCCCGCCACGCCGTTGTCCAGGAACACCCGGCCGGTCACGTTCTTGGGATAGCCGTTCACGAAGGTACAGGTGATGGCCGCGCCGGCGACCATGTTGGCCGCGGGGATGCTCAGCTGATTGCCCGTCAGCGTGCCGAAGGGCGCGGCCGGCGTGGCGCTGTTCGCGTCCACGCAGCTCGCGCTGATCGGGTTGGCCGGCCAGCCCGCCGGAGAGCTTTCCCTGATCGCGACCCCGACGCCGGCCCTGCCGGTGATGTTGGCGGCACCTTCGATGCTGTCGTCGCCGACGACGGTGATGCTGTCGCTCGCCACCGAAAGACCGCTGAGCGCGAAGCTGAACAGGTTGCTGCCGATACCGCCGATGGTGGTCTTGACGATCTGCACCCGTGGATACGGCGGCGTATAGGTATTGGTGAAGGTGCACGCAATGTTGCTGCCCGCCGTCGTGGCGGCCGCATCGAGCGTCACCTTGCGGTTCGGCAGATCGGGCGTGGCGGTGCCGCCGGCGCCCAGGCCGGTACAGCTGACGCCGGTCAGCGCGTAGTCGGCGGGCAGCGGATCTTCGGTGATGGTCGTCACCGTGCTCGGCACCGCAAGGGTCTGGATCGTGCCCACGGCTGGCGTGCCGACTGCGGTGGTGACGAGGCTCTGCGCCGTCAGGCCGTTGTCTCCGGTAAAGCCGTAGGTACCCGTGGCGCCCATGGAGACCTTGCGAATGGTCACCGTGGCCGATGCGGAATTCGTGAACACGCACTGCAGCGTCTTGCCCAGCTGCACGCTGCCCGTGGGAATGGTGTAGGTCCGCCCGCTCGCGCCGGTGCCGAGGCCGCCGACCGGCGTTCCGGCGTCGGTACAGCTCGCACCCACCAGATGCCAGCCGGGCACCGCGGGCTCGGTGATGCTGATGACCGTGTTGCTCACCTTGGCGCTGAAGGCCTGCACGCCCGCCGCCGACGTGTCGCCGTCCACCTGCGTCGGCGTACCGACGGCGGCAGTGCTGACCGTACCGCTTGCCTGCGTGGTGTTGCTCAGGTTGAAGCCGAAGGGACCGCCGGCGCCTCCGGTGGTGGTCTTCTGCAGGTTGACTGCCGCCGGCGCACAGACCGCACTGGTGGTGGCCTGGGCCAGGAAGCCCTCGGCTGGCGCACCGCTCTTGATGTGGACGACCACCGTGTTCGAACCGGTTTGCCAGTTGCTGGTCAGGTTGGTGGTGGCTTGGGCACCTGCAACGAAGCCGGAGTTGCCGGCCTGCGGCACGCCCGGAACGCTCTGCAGCACCCCGTTGATGTAGATGGCCGCGACCGAGTTGTCGGAGTAGAAGTCCAGCTTCAGCGCAAAGTTCGCCGGATTGACCGACGGCGCCATGTTGAAGGTGAAGCGATGGTAGATGTCGACATTGCCCGCATGGTTGGTCGCGTATTGCGAGATCCAGTTGGCATTGCCGAACGGCGAGGCGATCCAGGCGCCCGGCGCCTTGTTCCCGACGTACGAGCGCGCCCAGGTGGCCACGCTGGCCGGGCCGCCGGCCGCCGTGCCGATGCCCGACTCCCACACCGGATCGCGGCCGGTGGTCAGCGGCGGCCCCACGGGACCGTCGAAACCGGTATTGAACACCGCGGCATTTGTCGAGCACATCACCGTCGGCGGAACGGGCGGCGGTGGTACGCCCGTGTCGAGGGAATTCGTGAAGGTACAGACGATGTTGCTGCCCGGCGCGGTGGCTGCCGCATCGAGGGTGAGCACACGCCCGTTGCGCGAGGCCGATCCGCCGGCGCCCAGGCCGGTACAGGAGGCGTCGATCAGCGCATAGCCGGCCGGCGGCACGCCTTCGGTGATGGTCGTGGCCGCATTGGCGGCCGTGAGCGTCTGGGCCGCCGTAGCGACCGGCGTACCGGCCACGGTGGTCGTGATGTTCCGCGCGACCAGGCCGTTGGTTCCGGTGAAGCTGAACGTACCCACCCCGCCGAGCGAGGTCTTGCGGATGGTCACCGTCGGCCGGGTGCCGAACCGGTAGGGCTGCGGGCTCGGCAGGTAGCTGTCTGCGCCGACGCTGAAGTTGCCGCTCAGGACCGCGCCGCCCACCGTGACCTGCGTCGTGCTGTAGACCGCGGCCACGGTGCTGGTCGCGGTCACCTGGCAGATGCCCGCCGCCGTGGTGGTGCAGCTTCCGGCCGCACCGACCGCGCCGCCGTTGAAGGCGACGCTCGGCGTGGCGCCGAAGCTCACCACCGTGCCAGCCTGGACCGCGTTGCCGGAGGCATCGCGGATGAAGACTTCGAGCACGTCCTGCGCGGTGCCGTTGGCAAGCTGGTTGTCGGTGACGATGCGCAGGCCCGATTCGCTGCCGGCCGCGGGGCCGACGACGATGGTGGTCTGGGCGTTGTCGCAGCTCACCGTGCTGCTGGAGACGCAGCCGGCACCTGCGGCCGTGACCGGCGCGCCCGCGCCGCTCGCGTTGGTGCTGGCGTAGTTGGTCAGCACGGTGCCGGTCGCCACGATCGGCGCGGTCGCGTTGAGGGTGAAGCTGCGCACGCCCGTGGTGGCCGGAATGCCGCCGGCGGGCAGCGTCATGGTGCAGTTGAGCAGTGCACCGGGAGCGCTCGGAAGCGCGCCGCAATTCGCCGACGTCACGCCGGCGCCGACCACCACGGAGTTGGCCACCACGCCCGGTGGCAATTGCTCGCTCACGACCAGCGAAGTGCCGGTGGCCACCGGACCCGTGTTGGCCAGGCTCAGGCCGTAGGCAATGGGGCCGCCGGCCCCGCCGGTCGCAGGCGCGGTCTTGTCCACCGCGACACGCGCGGTGGCCGTGTTGGTGAAGGTACAGGTGATGGCCGCCGCGGGCCGCATCACGCCGGCCGGCAGGGTGGCGGTGTTGCCGGTGAATGTCGCCAGCTCGGTGGCCGGGTTGCCGCTGGCCGCAGTCGCGGAGTCCAGGCAGGACACCGAAACGGGGTTGGCCGGCCAGCCGGCGGGCACGCTCGACTCCTGCACCGTTGCCGCGGTGCCGGGGGCGCCCACGTGCACCGTGCCGGAGGCCTGCGGCGTGGCCAGCGCGGTAACCGCGATGCTGTCCGTCGGGTTGGTGACACCCGTCAGCGTGAAGCCGAAGGTGTGGGTGCCGGTGATGTTGGTCTTGGTCTTGCGCAAGGTGATGCGGGGCTCCCCCAGCACCGGCGTGGTCACGCTGCTCGTGCAATTGCCCGTCGCGTTGCAGGACGGGTCGCCACCGCCGGTGGCCGTCGCGGTGTTGGCCACGCTCGGCGACGCGCCCGGCAACGGGGTCACCGGAATGACGAAGGCCGTGGTGCCGGTGGTGGCCGCGAGCCCCGCGGGCACCGTACAGCTCACGACCTGCCCGCTCGCGCTGCAGCCGGCGGGCATGGCGCCGAGCGTCAGCGTTGCCGGCACGGTGTCGCTGATGGTGGCGGCGGCGGTGGTGGCGACCGGGCCGGTGTTGGTCAGCGTGAGCGTGTAGCTCGATGGCACGCCGACCGCGAAGCTCGAGGCGCCGGCGGTCTTGGCCAGCTTGAGCTGCGGCTGGACCGTGTTGGTGAAGGTACAGGTGATGTTGCTGCCCGGCGCGCCGGCCGCGGCGTTCAGCGCGATCGTGCGCGTGGCGAGGTTCGGCGTGGCGGTACCTCCCGCGCCCATGCCCGTGCAGCTGATGCCGGTCAGTGCATAGGGCGCCGGCGGCAGGCCTTCGGTGATGCTGGTCGCGGTGTTCGCGGCCGCGAGCACCTGTTCGGTTGCGGCAATGGCAACGCCGTCGTCCTCCGTCGTCACGTTCGTAGCAACGAAGCCGTTGGTGCCGGTGAAGGCAAAGCTGTCGGTGCCGCCGATGGAAATCTTGCTGACCGTCATCGTCGGCAGCTTGGTGTTGGTGAAGGTACAGGCGATGTTGCTGCCCGCTGCCGTGGCCGCCGCATTCAGGGTGACGGCACGCGCTGCAAGGTTCACCGTGGCAGTGCCGCCCGCGCCCATGCCCGTGCAGGCGACACCCTTGAGCTGCCAGCCGGCGGGCGGCACGCCTTCGGTGATGGTGGTGGCCGCGCCCACGGTGGTCAGACCCGATGGATCGCCTTCTTCCGGCGTACTGGCCGCGGAGGTGGTGATGCTCTGCGCGGCAAAGCCGTTGGAGCCGGTAAAGGAGAAGCTGCCCGTTCCACCTTCGGTCAGCTTGCTGACGGTGACGACCACACGGGTGTTCGTGAAGGTACAGGCGATGTTGGCCCCGTAGTTGGTGGCCGCCGCATTGAAGGTCACCTGGCGCAGCGCCAGGTTGTAGGTCGCGGTACCGGCCGGGGACATGCCGGTACAGGCGATGCTGCTCAGCGCGAAGCCGGCGGGCGGTGCGGACTGCTGCAGGATCGTCGTGGTGCTGGCGGTCGCCAGTTCCATGGTGGGCCCCGCCTGCCCTTGCCCGGGTACCGTCGTGACGATCGGGCTGGTCGGCGCCGCGCTATTGGTTCCTGTGAAGGCGAAGGAACCCACGCCGCCGTTCGACACCACGGTGGTCGTGACCTGGGGCGGCATCTGGGGCGGCGTGAGGTAGGCGAGAACGACGGTGTCGGTTTCATTCACCGCAATGCCGTCGTCGTTGTTCGCAGTCGCATCGTTGGGCACCGTGCAGTAGTGCATGTTGCCCGGCGCTGCCGCCTGCACGCACACCTTGGCGCCATTGACAACGGGGTAGCTGCCGGCCACGACAGTGGGCTGCGGAAACACCGGGATGTCGAAGCTGACTTCGCCGCCGTCCGCCATGTTCGGTCCGGTGGAGCCCGCCAGCAGCGTGGGGTTGACCTGGCAGGTCACCACCACCGGCGAGCCGGCCTTGGCGCAGTTGGCGGGCAGCGTGCCCGCGTCCCATCCGGCGGGAAGGCTCAGCACCGCGGTCGAGTTGTCGGTGGCCGTGGTGCGCCCCGGGCCGAAGTTCTTGGCCGTGAGCGTGACGTTGCGCTGCTGGCCATGGCTGGTCCAGGCATCCGGCGGCACGACAACGCGCACCTGCAGGTCGGGCCGGCCGGTGATGATGTTCGTGCAGGTGTAGTCCTCCTGGGTCGCGAGCGTGTGCGCGGTGGCGCAGGTGCCGGTCTTGACGAAGTTGTAGGTGCTGACACCGCTCGGTGCCAGCGCGGTGCCGCTGTAGCTGCTGCCTCCCGACACGTAGGTCTCGTAGTTGTCCTGGTAGCGCGCCGTGTTGTTGGCAATGGTCGGCGGGTAGAAGGGCAAGCGGCCGGCCGTCGGGCGCCAGGTGGCCGTGTTCGTGCTGGGGCCGAGCGCCTGGCTCCAGGCGTAGTTGACGAAGCTGATGCGCTGCGAAACGCGTGCGTCGGGAAACTCGCTCCGCATACCGGCGACGCCGTCGATCAGTTCACCGCCGCCCAGGTCGACCAGGCCGTTGCAGGAGGTCGTTGCCGAATACGCGCAGACGGTCCGCGGGGCGCGCAGGGGCCCCGGCACCGCCGAGCCGGCGCCGGTGCCGCCGTCGTTGGCTGTGATGCCCAGCGTGTAGCTTGCGCCTCCGGTCGCCGCCAGGCGAAACCAGTCGCCCGCCACCACCGTGACCGGACGGCAGGTGAAGGTGAGCTGCGTTGGATAGATGGCGCCCGACCCGCCGTTGAACATGCGGTCGACGCCGCCCGTCACCGCAATCACCGTGCCGGCCGGGCAAGCCTGGGGACCGCGCAGCGTCATGCCGTTGATGGGGCGGCCCCAGACGCCTCCCTGGGTCGCCGCGCCGAAGGTGATGGTCGCAGCGGTCGCCCCTTCGGTCACCGTGAACGGAGAGCAGCGGAGTTGGTACGCGCGCAACCCGCCGGTCAGATTGGCAAAAGTGCCACTGACCGGCGCGCTGTTCAGCCGCTCCCACATCGTCAAACCGGTTGGAAAACCGTTGAAGCACTGAATCCTGGCATCCCCGCCGCGATCGGTGCCCAACACCGTGCCGTTGACCGGCGTCGCCCCCTGCGGCGTGAGCACCTGTTGCGCATGCCCGGAAAGCGGCATGGCCAGCAGCCACAGCGCGCACAGGAGCCACCACCTTGCCGTGCCCGCAGTGGAGCGCAGCGTGTTCTTGAGTCTTTGCATGTTCATTTTTCTGAACTGGTTTTTTCTTCTGGGGACGGGGGCGCCGACGCAGGCGGAGCAACGGCACCGGCCGATGGAAAGCCCAGCCCCGTCTCGTCGAACTTGAAGCGCAGCCGGATGTAGGCACCCTTGCTGGTGTATTCGTTGGCCGTCAGGTCGCGGTCGCGCAGGCCGACGAAGTTGTAGCCCGCGGAAATCCACAGGTCCTTCGCCACCTGGTAGCCGAACTCGATGCCCACGGTCTTCTGCAGCGCGCCGCCCTTGCCGTAGAGCAGGCCGGCCTGGACGCCGAAGTCCCAGTCCTTGTTGATGTCGTGGGTGTAGCGCGCGTGCAGCAGGTGGGCCCAGTAGCTGCTGGCCAGGAAGCCGTCGTCGGCGCGCGAGAGCTTGCCCGCATAGCGCGCGCTCAGCACGCTGCCGCGCTGCGGGTTGTAGTTCAGGTGCGCCGAGACGATGTCGGCGCTGGTGCTGCCCGGCAAGCTGGCGTTGCCGGAATCGCTGCCGAAGGCGCTGCCGCCGGTCAATGYGCCGGCGGCGTTGCCGTGGCCCGCGATGCGCTCCGAGCGGCGCTCGTAGCGTATCAAGGCGTTCCAGGTGTCGTCGTCGACCGGGCGGTACGCCATGCCGATCTGGTGGCGCTGCAGGTGGCGCTCGTTGCCTGCGTTGATGCCCTGCCCTTCGCTGTCGCTCATCACGCTGCGCGCCAGCAGGCTCCAGGCCGGCGTGATCTTGTAGCCGAAGCCGGCGCTGAAGAGGCGGGTATCCGCGTCGTCGCCCTTGCGCCCTTCGAGGATGCCGCTGAGCTTGTAGGTGTCGGTGAGGTACTCGACGCCCGCCGTGATGGCGGTGGATTCGCCCAGTCCGCCCGCGTAGCCGGTGCCGCTGTTGGCGCTGTTGGTGTAGCCGCCCATCCGGCGGGTGTGCTCGAGGCCGCCGGTCAGGCTGAAGTGGTCGGTGAGCTTGAAGGTGTTGCGCACGCCGGTGGCTGCCTGCCCGGTCCTGCCGTCCGTGCTGTCGGCGAGCCGGTACTCGTTGTACAGGCGCCCGCCGTCCATGTAGTTGCTCTCGATGCCCAGGATGCCGACGTTGTTGGATTGCGTGGCGTCCAGCTGGGCATTGCCATACAGGCTGGAGATGAGCTCGTAGCGTGCATAGACGCGCGTCTTGTCCGTGATCGCATAGTTGCCGCCGACGGCCAGCGTGTGGCGGTCGGATTGCTTCAGGTCCTGCTCGCCCTCGACGAAGACCTGGGCCAGCGGCACGCCGGGCACCTGGGCCGACAGGCGCGCGCGCAAGGTGGTCAGGCTCTCGGTCTCGGTTTTGGCGTTCGCAGTCGCCGCCGCGCCGAGCGCCGTCACGTTGCCGGCACCGACGCGGCTGCCGAGATTGCCGTTGTAGGTGGAGATCTCGCCGTAGTCGAAACCGGAACCCGAGGCGAGGCCGCTGCTGCTCTGGCCGTGGCGCAGGCCGACCTCCGCGACGATGTTGTCGTCCAGCTTCTTGCGCAGGCTCGCGCTGGCGCTCTTGCGGTCGCCCTCCAGCAGCGCGTCCTTGCTGTAGAGCGCTTCGGCGCGCACCGCGGTGCTTTCGTCGATCTTGTATTCGGCGCGGCCGGAGACCTCGGTGCGGCCCGCCGAAAAACTGGCGCCCGGGTTGTCGAAGCCGGTGCTGGTCTTGCTGGCCAGCGCCACCGCCGCGAGCTTCTCGTCCTGGTGACGCACCTCGACGCGGGCGCCTTCGCCCTTGCCCTTCGCGTCGGAATCGGTGCGCACCAGTTCGGCTGCGGCCGTGGTGTTTTCGCCGAGGCGGGCCACGGCCGTCAGCGCGCGCAGCTTGCGGTGGTTTTCCGGGTTCTGGTCGGTGCTGGCGACCACGCCCAGTTGCAGGCGCTCCCCCACCTTGACCTGCACGTCGGTGCCGGCCACGGTGAACTTCGGGCCGCCGCTGTCGACTTCGTAGGTGACGCGGATCGACTGCGGGTTGAGGTTGGCGTCGGCCGACGCAACGGCATGCGTGAACAGGATGCGGCGCGTGAGCGGCTCGACCGTGTAGTCCACGAAGCGCGTGGCCGGCGTGCGCTGCAGCACGATGTCGGGCTGGTTGCGGTCGCGCACCACGACTTCGATCTGCTCGCTGTTGTCGACGAACTCGCCGCCGGTCGCGCTCAGGTAGTAGGGTCCGGACGTGCCGACGGCGCGGAACTCTTCGACCTGCTGCGTCTGCGCGGTGCGGGAGACGTAGCTGGTGGCGCGCACGTTGCTGGTCTCGTACACCTGCTTGAGACCGGTGAGCGCGCGATTGCTCTGGCTCAGGTTGCGCACCTCGGTGCTGCTGCTGGTGGTGAAGTCGCCATACAGCAGGTAGGAGCGGTTCTTGTCGATGCGCACATACAGCTTCTGCGTGCTCTGCGCGTCGAAGCCCTTGACGGACGAGTCGCCGTACACCGGATAGAACTCGTCGGGCCGGATGTCGCGGAACAGCCGGTCCTTGCGTGTCTTGTCGGAATCGAAGGCGGCTGTGAGCAGGTACTCGCCCTTGACGGTGCCCTTGAAGAAGAAGGCGGCGCGAGCGGCGGCGCGCCGGTTCTCGCGCTCCTCGGTGAGCCCCGTCAGTTCGGCCTCGAACGCCGCGCCCGCCGGCATGGCGCCGAGCGGCACGCTGCCGCRCTGGGTGAAGTCGAGCACGCCTTCGACGATGCCCACGCCGATCATCGGGCGCATCTCGGGCAGCAGCGCGAGCCGCACTTCCTTGACGAAGCTGCCGGCCGTCACGCGCAGGCGCGCATCGCCCGCCTCGCCCGGCGGCAGCAGGCGGAACTCGGCCACGCCGCCGTCCATGAAGACCTGGGTGCCCGGCTCGGCCGGGTTCAGGTCCTCGTCGAGCCAGCGGCCGCGGTCAGCCTCCAGCGTGAGCTGGGTGCGCGCGGTCACGGGCACGCCGGCTGCGTCGGTCAGGCGCACCTTCACGATCACGGGTGTGCGCAGATCGGCGTACGCCGTCTCGGGCAGATCGATCTGGATGGCGCCGAGCTTGTCCGGCGCAACGATGCCGATCTGTTCGCTGCCGCGCACATTGCCGAAATCGTCCACCGCATCGAGCTGCAGGCGATTGGTTCCGGGTTGCAGCACCACGCCGATGTATTCCCAGGCACCGATCTTCTTCGACGGCAGCTGCGTCTTCTTGCCGACGCGCCGCTCGTCGATGGCCTGGCCATTGACGCGAAGGCGCAGCGCCATGCCGGCCTCGCCCTTGACGCGCACGTTGATCGACTGGCCGGGAACGGTGTCGCCATCCTTCAGGCCGAGGAAGCCGAGAGCGTTGCTCTCGATCCGGGGCAGCAGCACTTCCAGCTCGATGGGGCTGGGCGCGGCTTCCGGCAGCAGCGGTGCGCTGCGCGGCTCCAGCATGGCGCCGGACGTGTTGACCGGCCGGCTGGCGAAAGCGCCGACGCCGGCCGCCGCGCCGCCCGCGGCCGACACGCCTTGCGCGGCGGCCGGCAAGCCGTTCAGCGCGGCAAACAGGCTGCCGGCCGGGGTCGGCGCGGCCGAGGCCGTGGCACCCAGCGTGCCGCTCATGCTGCCCGATCCGGCACCGACGAAACTGCTGGCGTTGGCCGGTGCATCGGGCATCGCGATCAGCGGCGCGGACGAGGTGGTGGTGGAGCCGGTGCTGCCGCTGGCGAGCGCCTGGCCGCTGGCGGGCAGCGAGCGCAGGTCGCCCACCGCGACGATCTGGCCCTCCGCATTCAGGCGCATGCGCACCTGGGCTTCGGCTTCGGTGTCCGGAATCGCGGCAATGGCCGCGCGGCGCGCGATCACATCGGCCAGCGTCGCCTTGCTGTCGCAGTTGCCGATGATGAAGTTGGCCTTGTGGAACTCGCCCTTCTTCAGATCGACGAAGCGGCTCTCGGGGCTGCCCGCGTTGCGGTTGTCCAGCACATCCAGCCGCGCGCCGGCGGGCAGCGTGGTCTGGTCGACGCGCAGCACGTGGGTGAGCGGCTTGAGCCCGTAGAGGCTCCACTTGCCCTCCACGTCGGTGACGACGTTGGTGCCGTCTTCCATGAACAGGCGCACGCCGGGCACGCCGATCTCGTCGCTGCCCTCCTGCTTGCCGTCGGGCTTGCAGTCCATGTAGACCTTGCCGAACATGAAGGCCTCGTCCGAAAACACGCCCCCCGTGACACGCACGGTCCAGTTCGCGAGGTTCGACTGCAGCGGACCCGAATAGGCGCGCGCACGGTTGATGGCGTCTCCGTTGGTGGGAGCGCCCACGCCGACGCGCACGCGATAGCGCACCATGGCCATCTGGTCGACACCGAGCGTCAGCGTGGGGTAGTTGAACACCAGCTTCGGTCCCGCGCCGCCGACCGGATTGCCGGTCGCCGCGCCGTTCAGGCGGGCGCTGTTGCTCACATAGGCGAAGCCTGGCGGCAAGCTGTCGCTGAGCGAGATTCCCTTCACCGGGGTACCGGTCCTGTTCGTCACCGTCAGCGCGTAGTCCATGAAGTCGCCGAACTCGACCTGCCGCTTGCTGCCTTCCTTGCGCAACACCAGCCCGAGCACGTTGCCCGGATCGAGCGGAATGTGGTTGTGCAGCACGTCGCACGCTTCGTTCGACGCGTTGAAGCCGGCGGTGAGCGAGAAATAGTGGGTCGTGGGCTCCGCGCCCTTGGGCGGCAAGGCACCGGGCACGACCGGACCGCAGCTGCCGAAGGTGCCGGCCGTCACGGGAATCAGTTGGGACGGATAGACATAGCCGCTGCCCGCCGGGGGCGCCACATGCAGCGCGTACGTGCACAGGCCCGTGACCGGCGGCGACTGCAGGTAGAACTGGTAGCTGCCGTCGGCGCCGGTCGTCATGGAGACGCTGCCGTCGGCATTGAACGTGTAGGTGCCCGAGGAGCCGCCGTAGATTTCGGCCTCGGTCATCGGTGTCACCGACCCGCTGCTGCACGACTGCCGCGTGAACGTGACCACCGCGCCGGGAACAGGATCGCGCGTGACGGCGTTGTAGACCGTGCCGGCCGGGTCGGCCAGCAGCGACTGCACCGAACTCGCGGTGGCTGCAACCAGCATCGCGGGCGTGACGTTGACGGTGTTCTGGTCGAAGGCCGCGGCCCATGCCTTGTTGTTGATCGCCACGCGGCGGTCCCCTGCCCCCGGCTTCTGGGTGATGCGAACGGTGAAGCTGATTTCCTCGCTCTGGCCGGGCTCCAGCCCGCGGCTGCCGTCGGTCAGGCTGAGCACCACCTCGGTCGGCAGCTTGAATGCGTCGGTGCTGGCAAGCGCCTCGCGGTCGCAAGCGGCGCGCCCGGTGAAGCTTCCCGCAGCAATGAGCAACCCGCTGCGGACCTTGGGCGCGACAGCCAGTTCCCAGGACGCGATCAGGCCTTCCGGCTTGTCCATGTCGAAGGTGCAGTTCAGGTTGTCGATCACGCGCACGTGCGGCGCGGGGGCAACGCCGGTGTTCGTGACGAGCAGCCGGTAGTCGATCTCGTAGACGCCCTGTGCCACGCGCCGGGGCAGCGAGGCGCTCTTGGCGAGCGAAAGCGACGGAAGCTCCATCGACACGGGCGTCGGTGCGCTGTTGTTGTTCGGGTTGCCGTCGCTGTCCGGGTCCGGGTTGGCGCCGTCGACCGAATCGTCGAAGGCCACGGGCGCGCCGCCGGGCGTCAGCGCGCCCTGCGCACGCACGCTGTTGAGGAGCGTGCCGGTGCGCCCGTTGACGTTGATGCGAACGTCGAACTGCACGATGACCTGCGCGCCGACCGGCAGCACGGCCCCGGGCGCGAGCAGGCTCTGCGCGCCGGCGGTGCCGGTGAAGGCGTTGTTCGCGGCGGCCACGGTGCCGCCCACGGTGTTGCCCTGGTTGCCCGCGATCGCGATCGAGCCCGGCACCACCGTGTACTGGTTGGGGCCCGGCACCGCCGCGCTCGTGTAGCTGCCGAACTGGGTGGCGCCGCTGCCTTCGAGCAGGTCGGTCGCCTGCACGCCGTAGAGCCACACGGCGCCGTAGTTGCGCACGTCGACACTGAAGCGCACGGTAGCGGTTCCGTCGAGCAGGCCATCGGCGCCGCGGTTCGCGCGCGGCGTCGAGGCGGTCTTGGCGACGCCGATGCGGCTCTGGCTCGTGGTGATGAGCACGGTGTTGGACGGCGACACCACCGGTGCGGTGCCGTCGTTGTAGTAGCTCTGCGCGGTGTTGCGGATGTCGCCGGTCTGGTCCGTCCGCACCAGCACCGCGAACTGCATCGCGATCGAGGCATTGCGCGACACGGCAGTGGGCACGCCGATCGCCACTTCGATCGCGGCGGCATCGTCCGCCGTGCGGTAGCTGAAGGCCGGATCGCCCGGCAGGCGGAACAGGCGCACTGCACCCGCGGCCGTGCTCTGCAGCGTGCCGGCGATGTACTGCGTGCCGGCGGGCACCAGGTCGCGCACCAGCACCAGGCTGGTGGGCGCGCCGTTCACCAGCACCGGCGTGCCTGCCGGCGCGGCGACGTTGCCGGGCTGCGCATCGCGGGCGCCGATGTTGGTGCCCGAGACCGAAAAGTCGATGCGGGTCTGCCCCGGAACGATGACGCCCGGATAGCTCGCGCTCTTGGTGATGGCGATCACCGCCATGTCGCCAACGGTCACGGTGTCGCGGTTGGTGGCGCTCAGGTTCTGCAACGCAGTGGTCGCCGTCAGCGCGACGCAGGCAATGCCGCCCGCAGTGGCCGGGATCGTCCCCCGTACCAGCAGCGAAGCCGTTTCGCCGGGCCGCAGCGCCAGCGCGCCGGGGGCGCCGAGCGGCACCACGGGATCCCCGGGATCCGCCACGCCGTTGTTGTTGATGTCGCGCACGACGCTCAAGGCCGAGAGATCGAGCGTGTCGGCCGCGCAGCCGTTGCCATTGTTGGCAAAGCCCAGCGCATAGCTCGAGGGCACGTTGCCGGTGTTGGTGAGCAGGTGGCTCAGCGTGACCACGGTGGCCGGTGGCCGGGTGACCGCCTGGTCCTGCGTGAGCACCAGCGCCTCGACCGGCAGCACGTTCGCCACCACGCTGTTGGAGCTGGAAGTTTCGGTCTGCGCAAAGCCCGCTGGCACATAGCTGGCCCTGGCCACGTTGCGGATGACGCTGCCGCCGGGCGCAGGTGCGGCCTGCCCCGCAACGGACGCCAGGAGCAACGCCAGTCCGATCGCCAGCGTGGCGCCGGCCTGGCGCCATCGATGCGAGCCGCAGCTCAATGAGTCAGACAAGAATTGCACTCCGCGTCACCTTCCGTCGGCGCCTGTTGGGGCCGTCAAATACCTGGGTCTTTTTCCTCTGCCGCTGCCATGCGCGCTTGCGGGAACGCACGCGTCGGAAGCAGCAGGGGAAAAAGGCGAAGCGCACCCGGCAGGGCAACGCCTCGCGTAAAGCCGGCAGACCCCGCGAGGTCTGCCAGCGACTCAATCGCGCGTTACGGGTTGATGCGTACCGCGAAGGTCAAGGTGGCCGTACCGGCCGGGGCCACGGTGTTGGCCGCGCTGCCGCAGCTCACCGCCGTCGCGGTCTGGGCGTAGGCCAGGGCCGTTCCGGTCACGCCGGTGGAGACGCACTGCGTGGGCGCAGGCGGCTGCGTGGGGCTCATCGCGGTGTACGCGGGCACCGCGTCATTGATCGCGATGTTGGTGATCGGCGCAGTGCCTTCGTTGGTCGCGACGATCTGGTACACGATGCACTGGCCGGGCTTCAGCGACAGGGGCGTCGCTGCGAAAGCGGCGTCCGCCGTGCCGTCGCAGGCGATGTCGGCGGCCTGCGTCTTGAGGACGCGGATCTGGCCGGTGATCACGGTGCTGACGTCGGTGGCCGAAGGCGTGCCGCAGTTCGGCGCCGGATCGGTGAACGTCGCCGTCACGGTGGCCGTATCGGTGGCGCCGGCGCTGGCGCCGCCCGGTGCGAACACGCGCACCAGCAGCTTCTGCGTCTTGCCTGCCCCGAGCGGACCGGCGATCGGGCCGGTAACCAGGGTGTCCAGCGCATCGATCTGGCCGTCGCCGTTGACGTCGAGGTAGATCGCGGTGGTCCAGCCCAGCGTCGCATCGCCTGCCGGCACGGTGGCCGTGAGCGTGTAAGCGCCGCAGCTCAAGGAGCCGGTGTTGGTCAGCGTGTGCGCATAGACGACGGTGCCGCCGGGAGCGACCTGGCCAACGTTGTTCGGCGTGAGCGTGGCGCCCAGCGTCTGTGCAGCGGTCACTATCACGGCGTCGGTCTTGACGTCGGAAACGATCGCCAGTGTCGAGGCCACAGCCACGGACTTCACCTGGAAGTAGATCAACTGCTCGGCGATTGGCGACTGCGTGGCAGGCGGCGTCACGCAGGCACCAGCCTCCTGCTGCTCACCCGCAAGGACGGCCAGGCTGCCGGCGAGGGCGGGAGAGGTGCAGTCGCCGCCTGCGGCCACGAATTTCACGGTCCAGCCGGCCGGCAGGGTGCCGGGGAAGCTGTTCGACTGGCTGGCTGCGAAGTTGTAGCTGTTGGGCTTCGAGTCATTGTTCTTGACGAACAGCTTGAAGGTCGTGCCCGTGCCGGCAGGCGTGCTGTAGGTCGTGGTCGGCCTCGGACTCGGGCCCGGGCCCAAGTCACCGTTCGCCACCGAACCCGAGCCGGTACCGGGCTTGGTATTGGTCAGGTCGACGAGCGAACCGACAACGATGTCGACCTGGTCGAGCGTGGCGTCGATCTTGGTCGCGTCGCCTGCCGAGCGGCCGGTCAGGATCGCGTTGAACGGACCCGAGCCCACCGTCGCGCTGGCCGGAACGTTGGCCTGCACCACGATGTTGGCGCTGCCGCCGACCGGAATCGGACCGGTGTCGGGCACGCCGTCGCCGGTGGTGTCGAGCAGCGGCGTCACGCCGTCTGCCGCGAACAGCAGGAAGGTCGTGCCCGCCGGGAACGTCCCGTTGGCGATGCTCAGGTTGATGCTGTCGACACCGCTGCCGGTGTTGAACACGGTCTGCGGAAACTTGACGCTGCCGCCGGCAGCCACCGAAGGCTGCGTGGTCGTGTCCGCCGCCGTGCCATTGGGCGTGCCCGCCACCGCGTCGGCCGCCGTTGCCGCAGTCGAGGGGTTGGTACCCACGACGAGGCTGTAGCTGGCGACGACGGTGTAGGCCGCCGGGTTGGTGCTCGAACCCAGCGGGCCGATCGCCGTGACGTCGGCGGCCGGGGAATGTGTCGGGTTGTACTGGGCCACGTTGGTCGTGGTCGAGGTACCGACCACAGCCGTGTTGTTCACCAGCACGACGAAGCTGATCGTCTGCGTCACGTTCTGGCCGAGCGAGTCCACGACGACGTTCAGCGTGCTGCCCGCCACCTGGAAGTTGATACCGGCCGGATCGCCGCCGGCACCGTCACCCAGCGCAACGCCGGGGGCGCTGCTCCAGACGGCAGAACCCGCGACATAGGTGAAGCCCGATGGCAACGTGTCCGACAGGGCGAACTTGCCGGGCGCTCCGCCGGTGTTGTTGAAGGTCAGCGTGTAGACCGTGTACTGGCAGGTCGCGCTGGAAGCCAGGCCTGCAGCCCAGGTCGTCGAGCAGGAGGCTGCCGACGAACGCGGACCACCGGTGCTGGCGAGCGGCCAGGCCGCGAAGCCGGGGCCGGCCACTGCCGGGACACCGATCGACTTGGTGGCGCCGAAGGCGGCCACGGTGGTCAGGTTGATCTGGTCCTTGTCTGCCGCCGAGGTGTTCGGCGCCGTGTACAGCGCCGGCGTACCCGGGGTGGCCGTGATGGTGGCCGTGTCAAACGGGGTGGTCGGCGTGGTGGCCGTGCCAGGGATCGTGTAGGCCACGACGAACTGGAACGTGCCGTTGTTGCCGGGCACGGTCTGCGCGGGCACGCTGCAGACTGCAGCGGGCGTGGCCGTACACAGCGGGGTGGTGCCGTCGGGCACGCCGTCGCCGTTCGCGTCCGGATAGACCTCGACCTTCGAGAAGGCATCGTTGTCGGCATCCACCGTGATGGTGAAGGTGTCCGAGCCGTTGCCGGTGTTGGTCAAGATGTGCGGTGCGTACACCACCGAGCCTGCAGCGCCCAGCTTGGTGTTGACGACCGTCGTCGTGACCTGGTTGACCGTGTCCAGCGTGAAGGAGCCGACCTGCTGAACCGTGGTCTGAACCAGGTTGGAGGTCGCCAGCTGGGTGGTGCCGGACGAATCCGAATAAGTGGCCGAAGCCTGGTTACCAATGACGGTGTTGGCGGGCGGCGGTGCGGCAGATGCGCTCGAGCTTCCAAACAGGAAGCCCAGCGACAGAACTGCGGCGCCCGCCCATGTGGCTCTCGGCCTCGAGCCGATGCGCCGGGTTGGCAAGGTGGGACTCACGTGGTTTCTCCTCGGTTGTCAAAAAAAGGAACAAAAAAAGCCCGACTCATGGATTCCGCGGGCGGAAGACATTG
Source organism: Variovorax sp. P4_B10 (assembly GCF_056402375.1). Lineage (NCBI taxonomy): Bacteria > Pseudomonadati > Pseudomonadota > Betaproteobacteria > Burkholderiales > Comamonadaceae > Variovorax > Variovorax sp. P4_B10. The sequence goes on from NZ_JBFUHN010000051.1 coordinate 35,253, forward strand.
GCCGGGTTGCGCGCAATAGCAAAGGAAATCAAGGAAACGGAAGCCAGGAGGCGAAACCACCACGACCTCAGCGCGAGGCAGCGCCTGCAGCGGACTGCACCGTCACGGGCGGCGCCTGCGGCGCGGCGGCGGAGGTCTTCGGCTCTGGCGGAACGACGATCTCGACCTTGGCGCGTGCAGTCACGGCGGTTTCGCCGCCGGCGGGCAGCTGGCCGAGCGTCCAGCGCAATGCGCGGTAGTCGCTGTAGGGCACTGGCTCCGTCTTGTTGTTCGCGGCCTTCCGCGTCAGCGGCTCGGCGCCGTAAACGCCGTCCTTGGTGGCCGCCTTGACCAATGCGGCACCGGGCTTGGCGCTGCGCGGCAGGTACTCGAGCCCCTCGGGGATCGGCAGATCGGCGACCAGACCGGAAACCGCCTTGCCGGTTTTGTTGATGTAGGTTGCCCGGTATTCCAGGATGTCGCCCGGCTTGACGGAGGACGCATCCAGCAGCTGCTCCTTGCCGTCCGCAGCCTTCACCACCTTGAATTGCGTCAGGGCGACCGCGACAGTTTTCTCGGCAGCGAGCGCGGACGGGGTTGCAACAGGCTGTGCCGAGGCCGGCGCAGCCAGGCTGGCCACGGCGATCATGCCGGCGCCAAAGCTTGCGGCCAAAGCAGGCAGCCTGCCTGCCGTGCGGAAAAAAGATTGAGTCAGTTTTTGTATAAGCATGATTGCTCCAGTTCAAAGATCACGGCAATTCGGCACGAATCGCCAGCGGGGTCACAAATACCTGGAAATAAGTCACAATGCAGCGAAACTTTTTTTCCGAGGACAACTCACAACAGACGTGAGCCTCTTAATTCGCGGAAATGTACGTTCGCTTGCACTTGTAAACAACGTCGATTTTGCCTGTGGCGTCTACAGAAAACAGGGTTCCAATTTTGAAAGTGGAGGTTTCAATCTTGGAACCTCTTTTCAATTTGCYCGCAAAGACCGTGCACCGTCCTGCCAATGCGTGGAACTGCCTGCGGCAACGCAGGGGCGTGCAGAAACCCGGCTGCATCGCCGTTAAAAAATGGAACGTGGAAGAACCGCCGGAGCCGCGCAGGCCTCCGGTGCGGCGAGGGCGCAATTCAGGCTTGCTCTAGCGCCTTGAAGATGAAATCGACGAAGGCTCTGATTTTTCGGGTATTGCGCCGCGCGGGCAAATACGTCAGATTCAATTCTTCCGGCATCAATTCGAACGACGGAAGGACTGCGACCAAAGAACCGCCCTGGATCGCGGCTTTGGCACAAAGAAGAGGGACCAGGGCGATTCCGCCGGCCGARCAGGCCAGCCTCAGCAGCAACTCCGGATCGTTGGCCCGGAATACGCCCGCGGCCCTGACGACGTACTCCCGGTCAAGGCCCGGAACGACCATTTCCATGGCCTGTCGCTCCGGACCGCTGGTCAAGAAGTAGTGTCCCGCGAGATCGTCGATCCCCTCGATCACCKGATGGCGCTCGAGATACCAGGGTGCGGCGCACAGGACAAGGACCTGCCTCTTGATGCGTCTGGCGACGAGGTCTTCGCAGCCCTCGAGCCCCACCCGGATGGCCACGTCGGCATCTTCGCGAAACAGATCCACGCGATCGGAGTTCACGTCGACGGTGAGTTTGAGCAGGGGATGCGCGGCCATGAAGCCCGACAGGTGCGAGGAGAGCAGTTCGCGGCCGAGATAGCCGGGAACCGAGATCCGCAGTTGGCCTGTCAGGGCTTCGTTGGTGTCGGAGAGCCGCGAGAGCGCCTGGTTCACTGCCTCCAGAACTTCCTTCGCCGTGGAAAGGAACTCGCGCCCTTCCCCGGTGAGACCGAAACGGCCTGCCCCCCGGTGCAGGAGCGTGTGGCCGACCAAGGTCTCCAGCCTCTTGAGCTGCCGGGACGCGGATGCCTTGGGCACGCTCAACGCGTCAGCCGCTTGCGTCAACCCTCCCACCTCGACGGCTTTCACGAAAAGCCGGACATCCGACATCAATAAATCCATGTTTCCTCGAACTTGAGTGCAACACGTGCCCCTTTCGAACCTTTCTTCCGGGAGGGGGCATTGTTCAGCTCAACAAAAAAAGCTTCCACGAACGGCGCACTATTTCCGGCCTGCATCCATTCAAAATCAATCAAGCAGCCAGCTTGATTTGCCTCCAATACCAAAACACTTCGATATCCGTTCGGCACTTAATTCAATTCATGGAATCTATTTATTATTTGACTCACTCTTCATCAAAACACAGCCGCGCAAACAGTTAATTTGTTTTATCTGCAATGAGATATCTCAGCGAATTCATCTATCGGCAAACACAGTGACGCCGCCAAATGCAATCCTCCATATTTTCATCTCGCACCAAAATGGTGTTCACCATTAAATCGAAGCATATTCAAATCTTAACAAATGCAACAACGCGGCATCGTGCGAATTTTGAGGAATTTTTGGCAATCCGGCGACATAAAGATTGTGAGTTGCAACATTGTCACTAGACAGTCACATGGCTCGGCGATATGAATGTCGGGTACCCGACGTTTTCAGAAATCATCTGCAGGGAGAAAAGCTCTCCGGGAAGAGCGATCCAATTCAGACACTGCATGAGTGAATTGCGAGTCTGGCTGACCGGTGGCCAACGCCGGTTTCATGATTCATGCCGATGCTCGCGTACGGAGTTGGGGGAGTTGTTCATCGCCGGCATCGAGCCGCCATCGCGGCGGTGGAGTTGAGGAGAGATATGAACTCTAGGCAGCCACTCCCCTGAGGCGGTAGGACGATTGCGAACCCGTGTGGTACTTTTTCCCAGCCCGGACGCCAACGCGACAGGGCTGCATCCAGGCCACGAACGCGTTCGGTGGGCCATCGCACATTCCTTTTCGGTGCCCGGAATGACGCAAGCACGCAACGTTCGGATCGAACTGGTGGACGGCACCGCAGCAGCACGGAACTCCGGCATCAACCGGTTTGCTTCGATGTCCTGCGCACTGCCCCGGCCGGAGGTGACGACCTTCGCCTCCTGCGGGTGAGGCCTTTAGCTTGCGCTGCGCGACGAGTGCGCGCATCCTCGCGGCGGACATTTCGCGGATCTCGGACCTCGGAGGACGGGGAAACTTCTTCATGCTGCAAATGATTGATGCGCGGCCGCATCGGGGTCCAATACTGTTTTCCTGACAAGGCATACGACCAACGTATGGCAGAACCAGACTTCAGAACGCTCCGCTACTTCGTCGCCGTCGCCGAGGAACGCAGCGTCGGAAAAGCGGCACGCCGGCTCAACATGGCCCAACCGCCGCTGTCGGTTCACATCAGGAATCTGGAAGCGGCGGTGGGCACGCCCCTGTTTCGCAGGGCGGCGCGCGGCATGGAAATCACCGACGCCGGGAACGCGCTCTTCCAGCGTGCGAAGGAAGCGCTGCTCCTTGCCCATGAAGGATTCGACGCCGCACGGGCCATCGGGTCGGGCCGAAGGGGCCGGCTCACGGTCGGAACCATGGTCGTCCTGTCCTACCTGGTGCTCCCTCGCCTGGAAAACATGCTTCGAACGACGTTGCCGGACGTGGAGATCCAGTATGTGGAGCTGAACGCCATCAACAACGTCTCGGCCGTCACCGACTCGGACGTGTCCGTGGCGATCTGTATTCCACCCATCGCCCATGCAGGCATTGCGGTCGAATGCATCGGAACCCAGCCGTTGATGCTGGCCGTGCGTGCGGATTCGCCCTTGGCCCGGACGTCCAGCATTCCGCTGGAGCGGCTTTCTGCCATGCCCCTCATCGGGCTCCCTGCCCCCGGGGGGGACGTCGACAAATCCGTCATCGCCTCGATGCTTCGGCGGCACGATGTCAGCATGCCGATTGCGCAACGGGTCGGGACCACGGTGTCGGCGCTGGCGCTCGTCCTGGCGGGCAAGGGCGTGGCCATCCTGCCTGCATGCGCCCGGATCGGCCGGCCTCCGGGCGTGGTGTTCAGGCCCTTGCGGAACGCCGATGCAAAGATGGACGTCGCCGCCTGTTGGCGCAGCGATTGGGACAGCCCTCTCATCGAGCCGTTCCTGGCGTGCGCGCGCGCGCGTCCCTGCGACAGGCGGCTTAGCAGGCTGCTGAAATACCTCACGCCAAAGGCTGGGCCGGTTGGCAGCGCTGCCGGCGCCACCCCCACTTCCGGACTCACTCTGCCTGGATCCCCGCCTCCTTGACCACCCTGCCCCACTTGGCGAGGTCGGACTTGATCAGCGCGGCGTACTCCTGTGGCGTTCCGCCCTGTACCTCTATGCCGGCAGCCTCCAGCTTCGCCCGCACATCGGGCAGCTTCAGTGCCGCGTTGATCTCGGCATTCAGCTTGGCGACGATCGCCTTGGGCGTGCCGGCCGGCGCCAGGAACCCGCCATTCGTATTGGCGTCGTAGCCCTTGAATCCTTGTTCGTCCGCGGTCGGCACGTCGGGCAGCAACTTTGTCCGCTTGCGCGTCGACACAGCAACGGCCCGCGCATTGCCGGCCTTCACCTGCGGCAGGATGGCACTGATGGTGTCGATGAAGAGCGCGGTACGTCCGGCCAACAGATCCGGGTGCGCGGCGGATGAGCCCTTGTAGGGAACCAGCAGCATCTGCGCACCGCTCGCCATGCGGAACATCTCGGCCGCCATTTCCTGCGCACTGCCGCGGCCGGAGGTGGCGACCTTGGCCTCGTCCGGATGGGCCTTCATCCAGGCCACGAACTCGGGCAGCGTCCTGGCGGGAAGCTGCGGGTAGATGGCGAACACCAGCGGAACCTCGTGCGTGTAGACGATGGGCTCGAAGCTTTTTTCCGGATCCCAGCCGAGGTTCTTGAACAGGAACTTGTTGGTGTTGTGGCTGCCGCCCACGATGCCGATCGTGTAGCCGTCGGGCACCGACTTCGCGAGGACGTCCGTGCCGAGGTTGTTGGATGCGCCGGGCCGGTTGTCGACGATCACCGGTTGCCCCATCGACACCGCGATCTTGTCTCCGACGACACGGGCGATCGTGTCGATCGCGCCGCCCGGCGGGGCGGGCACGATGATCTTGATGGCGCGGGCCGGGTAAGCCGCCTCGGCCGATGCGAGGGTCGCCGCCGCGGCGAGCGACGCCGAGACTGCAAGGAACTTGATCAGGGATGTGAGCTGCATGGTTGTCTCCTCTTCAGGGTGGTTCTGCTGTCTTGAAAGCCGGCTTGTCGATGCCGGCGGCAACTGCGCCGCGAACGCAGGGGCTCAGGTGGTCAGGCTCATCGCCGGACGCTCGCCTGCCAGGGCCTGTGCAATGCTGGCCAGCACCATCTCGGCCATGGCGGTGCGGGTCTCCCAGGTGGCGCTGGCGCGGTGGGCCTGCAGGGTCACGTTGTCGGACTGGCGCAGCGTCAGCGGCACATGTGGTTCGTCGACGAACACGTCCAGGCCCGCACCCGCGATCCGGCCAGCGGCCAGCGCTTGTGTCAGGTCGGCTTCGTTGACGAGCCGGCCGCGGGCGACGTTGACCAGGAAGCCGCGCGGTCCGAGTGCGTCGAGCACGGCCGCGCCGACGATTCCTTCGGCCTGGTCCGCGGCCGCGCACAGCACCAGCGCGTCCGACTCGCGCGCCAGGTCCACCAGGCTCGGTATGAAGCGGTGCGCGACGTCGTCCATGGCGCGCAAGTCGGTGTAGCGGATGGGGCAACCGAAGGCGGCCGCTCGCACGGCGACGGCGCGGCCCACCCGGCCCATTCCGACAATGCCGACGCGCATGCCGCTGAACCGCCGGGCGAGCGGAATGGCGCTGGGCTGGGGATGAAGCTCCCACTGGCCGTCTCGCACGAAACGGTCGCCGGCACACAGGTTTCGGCAAGCCGCAATCAACAAGCCGATGGCCAGATCGGCCACGTCTTCCGTCAGCGCGCCCAGTGTGGCGGTGACGGGCAGGCCGCGGCCCCGGCAGTACGCCAGGTCCACGGCGTCGGTGCCGACGCCATTGACGGCCACCACCTTCAGGCTGGGCAACTGATCCAGCATCGCCCGCGAAATGCCGGTGTGCCCGCCGGTGATCACGGCGTCGATCGACGCGCCATGTTCACGCAGCCAGGCCTGCGGATCGGCCAGTTCGAAGTGCTTGTGCACGACGTAGAGCGACGCGAGCTTGTCGTTGATCGCCGGGATCAGGATCGGATTGAGTTGGAGGACTTGGGGTTTCATATCGCTGTTCGTTCACACGGTGGCCGGGAGGCCGAGCTGTTCGAGGGGAGCTCTCCACGAACTGGGTGCATGCTATTAATAGATTGACATATTGGTCAATATTGATATATTTAATCAATGTAAATAGACCCGACCGATGCGACCATGGCTTCCTGGATTTCAATGAACGAGGCATGCAAGCTTCTGGGCGTGCAGGCTCAGACGATCTACGCGTACGTGAGCCGCGGCAAGCTGGAAGTCATGACCGACCCGGCCGACACGCGTCGCAGGCTGTACCGCGCCGAGGACGTTGCCGGCCTGGCCAAACGCAAACAGGCCGGCCGCAAGCACGAGACGCTGGCCACGAACACCCTGTTCGGGTCGGAGCCCAGCATTCCGACGGCCCTTTGCGCGTTCTCTCGCGGGCGGCCGTACTACCGGGGGCGGGATGCCGTGCACATGGCCCGAACGGCCACGCTGGAAGATGCGGCGCAACTGTTGTGGGGCGCCGAGCGCGCCGTCGATTTCTCTTGCTCGACGCCCATGCGCCCCGGCAAGCCCGGGCGAGACGCGGCCTTCGCCGCCTTGGCCAGCCTGGCGGCCGCCGGGCATTCCACCGGCGGACGCCTGACCCGCGTGCTGCATGCCGAGGGCCAGGGCCTGGTGGGTCAGGTGGCCAACGCGTTCGGCGCCTCGCCAGGACACGAACCGCTGCATCTGCGCTTTGCGAAAGGATGGAAGCAAACTTCCAAGGTCGCTGATCTGCTGCGAACGGCCTTGGTGCTGCTGGCCGATCACGAGCTGACCAGCTCGGCCTTTGTCGCGCGCATTGCCGCTTCGACAGGCGCCTCGTTGCCGGCCTGCCTGCTGGCCGGATTGACCACCCTCTCCGGCCCCTTGCATGGCGATGCCTCAGGCCGCGTCCGGGCGCTGTTCAGCGAGGTGGAGCGGCTGGGTGAGGACCAGGTGCTGGCCCATTACCTGTCGAACGGCTTGTCGCCGGCAGGATTCGGCCACCATCTCTATCCCGACGGCGATCCGCGGGCGGCCGCATTGCTGGCCTTGTTCGAGCCTCCCAAGGTGATCGCGCGCTTCATCGGAAAGGTGACGAAGCTGACCGGCTTGCAGCCCAACATCGACGTTGCCCTGGCCGCCCTGGTCGCCCACCATCGGCTTCCTGCCGATGCGGCCTTTGGCCTGTTCGCAACGGCGCGCAGCGTCGGGCTGTTGGCGCACAGCCTGGAGCAACTGGGCGTGGCGCAAGTCATCCGCCCGCGCGGGCGCTATGTGGGCCCGATGCCCGAACCGCACGACCAGGGCCCCTGAATACGCTGCGGCGTCCTTTTTCCGCAGGGCCGAAAATGCGGCTGACGGCCATGTCCCGTCATCGAGGTCGTGTCAGTCGAGGGTCATCCTCTGCACTCAAGGAGAACACATCCATGGCTACCAACACCGTCCGTCTGCACCGCGTGCTGCGCGCTCCACCGGAGCGGATCTACCGCTCCTTCGTCGAGCCCGGCGCTTTCGAGCGCTGGCTGCCACCCTTCGGGTTTACCGGCAAAGTGCATGGCATGGAGCCCGTGGTCGGCGGCGCCTGGCGCATGTCCTTCACCAACTTTGGCAGCGGCCAGAGCCACTCGTTCGGCGGGAAGTACCTGGAACTTGTGCCCGGCCAGCGCATTGCGTACGACGCGACGTTCGACGACCCGAACCTGCCGGGCACCATGAAGACCACCGTGACGCTGACCCCGGTGTCCTGCGGCACCGACATGTCCATCGTGCAGGAAGGCATCCCCGATGTGATTCCTGTCGAGATGTGCTACCTGGGCTGGCAGGAGTCGCTTGTCGCGTTGGCCCAGTTGGTCGAGCCGGATATTCCGGGTTGAGGAGTCCGCTTTCAGGAACTGGGCGTCTTTGCAGGCCAGGGTTCAGATGCTTTCCATCGTCATTGCGCTCATAGCGACGGTCGTCCTGCTCGTCTGGATGGGGTTTTTCATGATGGGCTCGCTGCCACTGCTGGTGCTCAAGCACGACACCCCGCTGGACTCGCGCTTTATCCGGGGCCTGTTCAACGTCTATTACGTTGCCGTGGCACTGACGGCGAGCGCTGCAGCACTCAGCTTTGCCTGGTCCGGCAAGCCTGCATTCGCCTTTGGCATGGCCTTCATCGCAACCTTGGCGTACGCGCTGCGCCGCTGGATCATCATCCCGCGCATGGACGTCTTGCGTCACACGATTCCGGCCACTGACGCTTCGATTTTCCAGTTCCGCCGGCTTCACATCGCGGGGATGATGCTCAACGTGGCGCAGCTGGGTACTGTGGCCTGGGCCTTAACGCAGTTAGCCCTGTAACTCGCACAGAATGCTCAGACCGCGACTCCCTCGCCCAAGGCAATAGAGCTGCAACCTCCAAACCCAAGCAAGGAGACCCGCATGAGAAAGCTCAAAATCATGGAACACATCTCGCTGGACGGCGTGATTCAAACCTCTGGCGAAGACGGATTCCCCTGCGCGGACTGGACCGTGCCCTATCGGACCCCCGCCGGCCGGGATGAACTGCTCGCCGCGCATGGCGGGCGCTTCGATCTGCTGCTCGGCCGTCGCACCTACGACATGTGGTCGGACTTCTGGCCAAAGGCACCGAGCAGCCCGATGGCGGACAGCTTGAATGCGGCGACCAAATATGTCGTGACCCGCCGTCCGGAAAGTCTCGAATGGGGTCCGTTCGAGGGCCTGGGACCGGGCATCGTCGAGGGCGTTCGCCGCATCAAGTCGCAGGCTGGCCCGAACTTGATCCTCTGGGGTAGCTCCACGCTGACATCGACGCTGCTCGAACATGGGCTTGCGGATGAAGTCCTGCTGGTCGTCTATCCGGTCCTGCTGGGCACCGGGAAGCGCTTCTTCGCGGAGGGAACCCCACCACGCTCCTTCGATCTCGTCACCACGAAAGCAATGCCGTCCGGCATCATCCTCAGTGCATACAAGGTCGCCGGGCCGCCTGTTCATTCCAAGTAGTCAATGAACTGCGGGATCACCTCTCGCAGGAAGCGGATTTCCTCTGTGGGAATGCTGCGCGACTCCAAGTCGAAATGGATGAAGGTGCCATAGGGCGTACCGCATCCTCGCGTCAGCAGCCGGCCGTAGTACGACTCGACCATGCCGGCATAAGGTCGGTTCGTCAGGCGCTGATCCTCGGAGGCATGGCTGGTCACGAACTCACCGTGCTCGAGCGCGTACTGGCAGAAGCTCTTGCCCAGGGGCACCACCTTCAGCCAGGTGCGGTATTCAGAGTCGCGGTCGAAGGCATGCGCCGCGCGCATCACGTCGCCGTTCAATTTGTAGATCGCCGTGAACCGATAGGACGTCCTGTCGTTGAGCAAGGCCAGCGCCGGAACGATCCCGCGGCTGGCAAGAAGGCTGCGAACGGCCGCAGCGGGCGCTGGCAAGTCGACGTCGAGCATGGGTACCTTGGTTGGGGCGTGGGCGCGAATCTTACGCAATTCTTACCGTGCTCCGGAACGGGGTTTGACCCTCATCTTGTCAACGCAAACCCTTAGAGTGCCCCGCGCGTCTCGCGGCTCTGCACCTTCGACCGGCCGGACGCTTCGGAAGGGCGCGCAGGGCCGGAGGAACCGACGTGCTTGCGTGCGTGCAACGCTCTTGTTGCCGGGTCGCTGTAGTGGTGTTAGTCTCCGGCCCCCAAAGATTAACCTTCGCGCTGCGGCCAACGGCCAATCGCACGAGAGACCCATGAAGCAGTTCCTGACCACGCAAGACGCATTGATGACCCGCACCGTTGCGGCGATTTCGCTGCGCCCTTTTTGCGCCGAATTGCTTTCCTAGAGCCTTTTTCATACCTGGAGGCTCGGCCTCCTGAGTTTCACAAGACCCGGTAGGCCTCGAGCCACCGGGTTTTTTGTTTTTTGCTTGTTCAGTTGGAGATTTGGACATGAGCCCCGAACGAGAACCTCTTTTTTCCGCCGCACGCGCTGCCAGCGCAGTGCTGTGCGTCAACTCCGTGGAGTGGTTCGTGTAGAGCCTCCAGGCCCTCGTGCGCCTGGAGGTCCATCCTTCAGGCAAGAAAGCCTGTCGGGTGGTCCATCCCCGCAGGCTTTTTTTTCGCCCGCATGGCGGGCACCGCGAGTTTGGCGCGCGCGCCGACAACCCGCCGACTCTTTCGCCTGGCCAGCGAATCGAGCCGGTTTTTTACTCTCAAACTGGAGAAAACCATGATGAACAACAAGGTTCATGTGAACGTCGGAACCATCGGTCACGTCGACCACGGCAAGACGACGCTGACGGCTGCTCTTACCTTCGTGCAGGCCGCGCGTTTTGGCGGCGATGCGCTGTCCTATGGGCAGATCGACAACGCGAAGGAAGAGCGCGAGCGCGGCATCACGATCAATACCTCGCACGTCGAGTACGAGTCGGACTGCCGCCACTACGCACACATCGACTGCCCGGGACATGCCGACTACATCAAGAACATGATCACCGGCGCCTCGCAGATGGACGGCGCGATCCTGCTGGTGGACGGCACCGAAGGCGCCGCACGGCAGACCATCGAGCATGTGCTGCTGGCGCGCCAGGTGAATGTCGGCCACATGGTGGTGTTCGTGAACAAGATGGACCTCGTTGCCGGGAGCGACCGTGCGGAGATCGAGCAGCTGATCGAAATGGAGATCGGCGCGCTGCTGGCTGCGCACGGATACCACGATGCCCGCTTCGTTTTCGGCAGCGCGCTGAAGGCCTTGGCCGCCGCCGAACGCGGCGACCTCGAAGGGCCCGACGTGCAATGCATCGTCGAGCTCGTGAACGCGTTGGACTCGCGCATTCCTGATCCGGTGCGCGACTACGACGCGCCGTTCATGATGCCTGTCGAGGGCGTGCACACCATCGCGGGCCGCGGCACCGTGGTCAGCGGCCGTGTCGAGCGCGGTGTGATCCGCGTCGGTGACAGCCTGGAGATCGTCGGGCTCAGCTCGGACGGCGACGAGAAGGTGGTCGTCACCGGCGTGCAGTCCTTCCACAAGGACGTCGCCGAGGCACGGGCCGGCATGAACGTCGGCCTGCTGCTGCGCGGGGTCAAGCGCGATGCTGTCGTGCGAGGCCAGGTTGTCGTGAAGCCCGGTGCGCTGAAGCCGTACCGGACGGGGCGTGCACAGATCTTCGTCCTCAGCAAGGACGAAGGTGGTCGCCATACCCCGTTCGGTTCCGGCTACCAGCCGCAGTTCTTCTTCGGCACGACCGACGTGACGGGTGTCATTCGCGTCGACACCGAGACCGGTGTGGTCGAGCCCGGCGCGCAGGCGCAGATCAGCTTCGAGCTGAACAAGCCTGTGGCCATCGAGAACGGCATGCGGTTCGCAATGCGCGAAGGCGGCAAGACCGTCGGCGCAGGCATCGTGACCGAGGTGCTCGGCTGAAGGGCTGATGCCGCACTTGCCCCTGTCGTCTGCTTGTCAGGCGGCAGGGGCTTTTTTTGACCCAAACGCAACCCCGCGGCAGGCGGCCAGCCACGTCGACGAACTACGTCCTCATCGCTGGCGGGGCAGCTGGCTCAATCGGTCTTGTTCTTAACCGGCCCCGAGAGCGACTTTTCGTATGGGCAGATCATCTCCTTTGACGGCGGATGGACCTCTGGCAGCACAATGTGAGCCTGGCGGTCACGCCCGCCACCCCGTCAACTTGCAACAATCTTTTCAGGACTGATGTCGATGATCTACGAACTACGCGTCTATACCGCAATGCCTGGCCGGCTACCCGACGTTCTTGCCAGATTTCGCGATCACACCGCGGGCATCTGGAACCGGCTGGAAATTCGTCAACTCGGATATTGGACGACTGCAGTCGGACCTGACAGCAACGCGCTTACCTACATGCTTGTCTGGGAGAGCCTGGCCGATCGCGAGGTCAAGTGGGGCAAGTTTGTCGTCGATCCCGAATGGGTCGAGGTCAGAAAGGCGAGCGAGGCAGCCGGACCGATTGTTGCGAAGATGGACAACTCGTTCTTGGCGCCAACCTCTTTCTCGCCTGCGAAATAGTCTCTTCCGCGGCGGACGACGCGTTGGCTCAAGCTTCGGGGCACGCGAGGTGATCCAAGCCAAGCGATGTGCCGCCCCTAGGAGCGGCGCGCAGTGCCTTCCCTTAGCCGAGTTGCTCGGCAAGCCCGACGATGATGCCCTCGGGCCCGCGAATATAGGCAAGCCGGTACGACTCCCCGTACTGCATCTGGCCAATGAGTTCTGCGCCATGGGCCTGCATCCGCGCAACGACAGCATCGATGCCATCGACGGCAAACATGATGCGACGAAGACCCAAAGCGTTCACCGGCGCATCCACGGGCCCGAACCGGACTGCATTCGGCGTGTGGAATTTGTCCAGTTCAATTCCCTGCCCATCGGGAGTCCGCAGCATCGCGAGGGTGGCTCGGACGTCTCCAAGCCCTATGAGGCTCCCGACAGAAGGCCCTTCAACCGTGGTTTGGCCCTCAAGCTCGAGGCCCAACTCGACAAAGAACGCCTTCACCGCTTCGAGATCGTCGACAACTATCAGGACGTTGTCCATTCGCTTGACTGTCATGTCCTTCGGTCCCTCTTTCAACGGTGTCGCGTATCTGGGGGAATTAGCGTCCAGGTCGAGCCGGGCGGATGCCTTTACCGAGGAAACAGCCTGCCCGAGAGCAGCCCTTGGCGACTGGCTGCTTCTGGCCGCATTCTGCCTATGGCCACTGCGCCGCTGCTGCGTAATGCCCGTACGGTGTAGCGCCCCAACTGAGAATCAAACTTGCCGCGCACGCTCCAGCCGTGCCCGATTCAACTCGCTCAGGTAGGAGCCCGGCGCCTGCTCCAGCTCTCCACCAGGTCCCAGTACGCCGATGAGTGGGCCTTCCACGACAACTTGCAGGCCGGCTGGCAGGGCAAAGAACTTCACTAAGTCCGGACGGTCAATGCCGAGTTGGTAGAGCGATGTCTTCGTGAATCGGCCGGGATCATGTGCACCTTGCGAGTCAGCAAGGTCAGTGAACCACCAACCCGAATCCTCTTCCAGAGGATGCGTGCGGGTCAGAAGTACCCGCGTAGCATTTTTGTAGTCCACATGTACAACGACGCTTTGCCGCAGAGACGGGAAATCCGGCTCGACCCGAGGCAGCAAGCTCTGGACAACATCCTTCTGGTTGCGCATGTGCATCAGGGTGCGGTCTACGGAATCAATGAACCGCACCGGGACAACAGTCATATCGGGCTCCATCACCCGTAGGAATCCGTCGTTTGTCTCTTCAAGAGTTGTGTACATCCAGCCGACCTGCAGACTCTCACCGGGTTGAAACTTCTCACCTGCAGCCACGCGTTCCTCAAAGAACTGCAAGAACCACGCGATGTCCTGATCGGGGATGGCCATGCTCGATACGCGAATCTGGAATTCAGGATGTCCGAAACGGCGACAGGCCGTCGTTGCGTGAACCTCTTCACGCGCGACTTCAGGCGATGCCTTCTTCGTGATGAATGCGGAGAACAATGAGCGCAGCGACATCGGTGTTGAGGTAGTGGTGGTATGTGGCTTATGCCGATGATGGACGCATCATTTCAGATGCCAACTCGGTTTGCTCGCGTGACGTACGAGGAAAAATTGAGAGTGCTGAATGTCTGCAACTGGCCGGGTGCTGCCGACTATTCACTGAGCGTCCTCAAGGGCTTCGATGTATGGCAAGACTGTCGGATGGGCCCGAACCCACTGCTCGCCCAAGTACGCCGATACCGAGCTTGAGCCGATGACGCTCTCGAGAGACCCGAACTTCGATGCGGCCTGCAGAAGGCCGTGCGCTGCATGCATCACGTTCTCGCTTGTGGCCGACTCCGGCTCACCGGCCTCGAAGCCCCACTCCTTTTGAATTGCCGCGATGAGCTTGCCGGCGGCGGCCTCGAGAGGTGATCGTGAGCGTGTCATAGGCGCAAATCTAACCTACCGGCGAAGGTGGTCTCGGCCGACTGCAGCCGTCGCCGAAAGGGAGTTCGGAGCTCAAACGTGAGCTACGAAGCCCTCGCCATCAATCGCAGATTCTGCACGGCCGCGCCCGCGGCACCTTTGCCCAGATTGTCGAGAACCGCGCCCAAGACGATCTGGCCTGTGCGTTCATTGCATGCAACGGCCAGACTCATGTCGTTGGAGCCGTTGTGGACTTGCGGGTCCAGTTCGGTCATCGGCACGGCAGACGACATCGGCAGCACGCGCACATGCGCCGCATCGCGGTATCGTTCCGCAAGGCATTCGTGGATGCGCACGCCCGAAACATCAGAGGGAAGCATTCGCGCGTGCAATCCGATGGTGAGCACGATGCCCTGCCGATAGCTGCCATAGGCCGGCACGAAGATGGGCCGCTCCGCCAAGCCGGCGTAGGCCTCGATTTCCGGCACGTGCTTGTGCTCGAGTGCAAGGCCATAGACCTTCAGCGAATGCGCCCCTGCGCCCCCAGCTCCGGCCTCGTATGCTTCCGCCCCCGCCCTGCCCTGACCCGAATAGCCTGAGACGGCATGGATGACAAGCGGATAGTCGGCGGGCAACAGGCCCGCATCCGTCAACGGTCGCAGCAGGGCGACCGCGGCGGTGGGATAGCAGCCCGGATTCGTGACCCGCGGTGCCGAGGCGATACGTTCGCCTTGCCGTGCATCGAGCTCCGGCAAACCGTAGACCCAACCCGAGCTGGTGCGGTGGGCCGAGCTGGCATCGATGACACGCACGGCAGGGTTATCGATCATCGCCACCGCATCGCGCGCCGCGGCATCGGGCAGGCAAAGGATTGCGATGTCGCATTCGTTGAGAGCGGCCCGGCGGGCAGCCGCATCCTTGCGCAGGCTTGTCGGCAATGTGC
>NZ_JBFUHN010000052.1:0-50095 GCF_056402375.1 Variovorax sp. P4_B10
GGGCGCTGATCCTCCACGGGATCATCCTGCGCGTGCGGCCCGCCAAGTCGGCGGCCAAGTACGCGAGCATCTGGATGCCCGAGGGCTCGCCGCTCAAGGTCTGGACGCAGAAGCAGGCCAGCCTGCTGGCAGGCTGGCTCGGCGAGCGCGGCCACCGCGTGACGGTGCGCGACGCGATGCGCTACGCCAACCCGTCGATCGCTTCGCGGCTCGATGCGCTGCAGGCCGAAGGCGCAACGCGCGTGCTGGTGCTGCAGGCCTATCCGCAGTACTCGGCGACCACCACCGCGAGCGTGATCGATGCGGTGAACGACTGGAGCCGCCGCCAGCGCCGCGTACCCGAATTCCGCTTCGTCAACCAGTACCACGACGACCCCGCCTACATCGAGGCGCTCGCGCAAGGCATCGAGCGCCACTGGAAAGCCGAAGGCCGCGGCGAGGTGCTGCTGATGAGCTTTCACGGCATCCCCGCGCGCAACATCGCGCTTGGCGATCCGTACCAGGCACAGTGCCTCGAAACCGCGCGCCTGCTGGCCGCACGCCTGCGCCTCACGGCCGCACAGCACCGCGTGACCTTCCAATCGCGCTTCGGCCGCGCCAAGTGGCTCGAGCCCTACACCGAGCCGACCCTGCGCGAGCTCGGCACAAGCGGCGTGAAGCGGGTCGACGTGGTATGCCCGGGCTTTCCGGCCGACTGCCTCGAAACACTGGAAGAGATCGCAATGGAAGGCCGCGAAGCCTTCATGCATGCCGGCGGCCAGGCCTTCAGCTACATCCCCTGCCTCAACGACAGTCCGGCGTGGATCACTGCGCTCGCGGGCATTGCCGAACGCAACCTCGCGGGCTGGCCCACCCGACCACCGGCGGCGTAAGCGGCTTCTGCTGCGAACTCAGCCGACCGCCTTCTTCGCCAACAGCGCCTGGATCGCCGCCTCCATCTCGGCGTACTCGCCTTCGCCGAAGTGCTGCCGCATCACCTGGCCCCTGCTGTCGACCAGATAAAAAGCCGGCCAGTACTGGTTGCTGTACGCCTTCCAGGTGGTGAAGCTGTTGTCCTGCGCCACGGGGTATCGGATGTTGAAGCGCTCGATCGCGTCCTGCACGTTGCGCGTCGACCGCTCGTAGGCGAACTCCGGCGAGTGGACGCCCACCACGACGAAGCCCTGGTCCTTGTACGTCTCGTACCAGCGCACCACATGCGGCAGCGTGCGGATGCAGTTGATGCAGGTGTAGGTCCAGAAGTCGACCAGCACCACCTTGCCGGCCAGGCCCTGCATCGTGAGCGGGCCCGAGTTGAGCCACTTGTCGATGCCCGCGAACTCCGGGGCGCGTCCGTAGTCCTTGAGGCCCGGCGATGCAGCGAGCGCGCCCCGCATCGGCCAGCCAGCCCCTACGGCAGCACCCGCGGCGAACCCCGAAAAAGCCCTTCTCGACAGCAACTTGCCCATGATCGCAACCTCGCTCGTGTCAGACCGACAGCGGTCTGGCGCGATTGTTGGGCGCGCGCGCCGTCGGCGCGCATGTATCACGGCAATTTGAAGTTTGTCGCGAGGCCGTGAAGACCTGCGCTCAGAACTTGCCGAGATAGTCCATCTTGCCGATCGGCATGCCGCTGTGGCGCAGCACGTCATAGGCCGTGGTCACGTGGAAGAAGAAGTTGGGCAGTGCGAACTGCAGCAGGTAGCGCTGTGCGGTGAAGGTCGCCTCGCCTTCGCGCGTCTTGATGGTCACGGCACGGTCTTCGTGGCCGTCGATCAACGCACGGTCCACGGTCGCGAGGAAATCCTGCGTCTTCGCGATGCGGGCCAGCAGGTCGTCCCAGGTCTTTTCCTCGTCGGGGAAGCTGGGCGCCGTGATGCCCGCGATGCGCGCCACGCCGAGTTTCGACGCATCGCTCGCGCGCTGGACCTGGCCGGCCAGCGTGAGCATGTCGGGTGCGAGCCGCGCCTCGACCAGCGTGGCCGGGTCGATGCCATTGGCCCTGGCGTGCGCCAGGCTCTTGTCGAACAGGTGGGTCAGTTGGCCGAGTCCGCGGGTGAAGACCGGGACGGACAGGTCATACATCGAGAGCGACATGGTGAGGTGAGCCTTGTTGTGGTTGAAGTCGGCGGCGATTGTGCTGCCGCCGCCCATTCAACGACCGGCGGCGCGAATAAACCCTTCGATGGGGTCCAGTTGTTCGGGCACGTTGAGCGCGGGCGCGTGGCCGCACCCCTGGATTTCGAGCACCTGCAGCAGCCCCTCTGTGCCCGGCCCCCGCCGCCGCATCTCCTCGACGACAGCGGGCAGCACCAGGTCCGACTCGGCGCCGCGCAGGCACAGCACCGGCACCTCGATGGCGTCGTAGTGCGGCCAGATCAGGTAGTCGTTGTCGTGCGCGCTGAACTGCCGGACCATGGCCGGGTCGTAATGCGGCGTCACGCGGCCGTCGGGCAGGCGGCGCGTGGAGCTTTCGGTCAGGCGGCGCCACTGCGCATCGCTGAGCCAGCCGTAGGGTTTGTAGACGGTGCGGAAGAAGGCCTCGAGCTCGGCCACCGTGTCGAACGCAGGCGGCTGGCCCGCATAGGCGCGGATGCGCTCGATGGCGGCCTGCGCCAGCTCCGGCGCGTTGTCGTTGAGCACCAGGCTCGCGATGCGCGCCTTCATGCGCGGCTCGAACAGCCCCGACGCGCAGACCGTGCCGATGGCCCCGCCCATCGATGTGCCGACCCAGTGCACGCGGCCCAGCCGCAGCTCGTCGCACAGCGCATTGGCGATGCGCGCGTAGAACGAGAGCTTGTACTCCTCGTCGGGCAGCGGGCTCCACTGGCTCAGGCCGCGGCCGATGGTGTCGGGGCAGATCACGCGGAAACCGCGCGCCGCAAACTGCTGTGCAAGTTCGTCCATGTCACGGCTGGTGCGCGCGAGGCCGTGCCAGGCGATGACCACCGGTGCGTCGGGTGCACCCCATTCGAGCCAGTGAATCTCGCGGCCCGCGAGCTGCGCGTAGCGCGACAACGGCGTCATGAGGTTGTCGCTCATCGTGCGGCCCTCGCGCGCAGCCTGCCGACGATGCCGGTGGGAAAGTAATACACCGACAGCACGAACAGCACGCCCAGCCACAGCAGCCAACGGTCGGGCGACAGCAGCGCCGAGAGCCAAGGCAGCCCGCTGGCCGCCTCGCTGCCGACGCGCAGCAAGTCCTGCAGATAGCTCTGCGCCACCACGAACAGCACCGCGCCGATGGCTGCGCCGTAGATCGTGCCCATGCCGCCGATCACCACGATCAACAGCACGTCGATCATGATCTCGAAGCTCAGCGAGGTGTCGGGCCCGTTGTAGCGCAGCCAGATCGCGAGCATCGCGCCGGCCAGCGTGGCAAAGAGCGCCGACAGCACGGCCGCCGTCGTGCGGTACACCACCACGCGGTAGCCGATGGCCTCGGCGCGGAACTCGTTCTCGCGAATTGCCTGCAGCACGCGGCCGAAGGGCGAATTCACGATGCGCAGCAATGCGAGCAGCAGCACCACGGCAACCACGAACAGCATGTAGTAGCACAGCAGCCGGCCATCGAGCGAAACACCGAGAAAAGGCTCCTCGGCGAACTCGAAGCTCGGCGAGATCAGCTCGGGCAGCTTGAAGGTCAGGCCGTCTTCGCCGCCCGTGAAGTCGGAGAGCTGCGAGGCCAGCGTCTGGAAGGCCGAGGCCACGGCCAGCGTGATCATCGCGAAGAAGATCGCCCGCACCCGCAGCGAGAACAGCCCGATGGCGAACGAGAGCACCAGCGAGATCGCCAGCGACGCGCCGAGCCCGAGCAGCACCGCGCCCCAGCTGGGCCCGAGCCGCGTGGCCGAGATGGCGATGCCGTAGGCGCCGATGCCGAAGAACATGGTGTGCGCGAAGCTCACGATGCCGGTGTAGCCCAGCAGCAGGTCGAAGCTCGCGACCAGCACCACGAACACCAGGATCTTGGCCGCGACGCTGAGCGCCTTGACGCCCGGGAAGATGAAAGGCGCGAAGGCCAGCGCGATGAACAGCGCCACCAGCAGCAGTGCCAGCAGGCGGCTGCGCGGCATGTCGTTGGAGAGAAGTCGTTTCAGGAACATGGCGACTTCTTTCTCAACGGTTCGCCACGGGATACACGCCCTGCGGGCGCCACAACAGCACGGCCACCATCAGCAGGATGCTCGCGAACTGCGTGACCGTGGGCAGCAGGAAGCCGATGTAGTTGGTCATGAGCCCCACGAGCAATGCACCGATCAGCGCCCCGCCCGTCGAGCCCAGCCCGCCGATGATGATCACGATGAAGATCAGCACATTGACCTGTGCGCCCATCTGCGGCACGAGGTTCTGCTGGAACAGCCCCCACATCACGCCGCCCAGCCCGGCCAGCGCACTGCCCACCACGAACACGCCGACGAAGAGCCGGCCGATGCGGTAGCCGAGCGACTCGACCATCTCGCGGTCCTGCACGCCGGCGCGGATCAGGAGGCCGATCTTGGTGCGGCCCAGCGTCCATGCGAGCAGGCCGAACACCACGATGCCCACTGCAACGGCCAGCAGCCGGTACTTGCTGATGGCCGCATCGCCGATCAGCAGCGAGCCGCGCAGCGCCTCGGGCAGCGGCAGCGGAATCTGCGCCGGCCCCCAGATCACCTTGATGAGTTCCTCGCCGATGATCATGCCGCCCATCGTGATGAGGATCTGCTTCAAGTGCTGGCCGTATACCGGCCGCACGATGAAGCGCTCGAAGGCCAGCCCCACCGCGCCGGCCACCGCCATCGCAACCAGCATCGCCGGGAACACGGCAACCAGGTTGCGCCAGAGTTCACCCGAGCCGGTCCAGTCGCCCATGAGGCCGAGCACGCTGCTGGCCACGAAGGCGCCCAGGGCGATGAACACGCCGTGGCCGAAGTTGAGCACGTCCATCAGGCCGAACACCAGCGTGAGGCCCGAGGCGATGATGAAGATGATCATGCCCATCGCGAGGCCCGCGACCGTGAGCGTGAGCCAGGTCGAGAACGAGCCGGTGAGCGGCAGCGCGACGAGCGCGAGGATGGGAGCAAGAAGCAGCGGCTTCCAGTCGAAGTCGAGTGCCTTCATTGCAGTGCTCCCTTCTCTTGCTCCCTCTCCCGCTTGCGGGAGAGGGTTGGGGTGAGGGCCAGCGGCACCGGTGTGAGGGCGAGGCCATTGCACAGGCCGCCAGCCCTCACCCTAGCCCTCTCCCAGAGGGAGAGGGGACAAGACATCAAGTACGTCATAGCGCGAGACCCAATAGAGATTGCTGCAGTTGCGCGTCGGCGGAGAACGCCGCCATGGAGCCGCTGTGCACCACGCGGCCGTTGTCCATCACCGCGACGGTGTCGCCCAGGCGCTGGGCGAAGTTGATGTTCTGCTCCACCAGCAGGATCGTCACGCCGCTGCGCTTGAGCTCGGCGAAGGCATCGATCATGTTGTTGATCATCACGGGCGCGAGGCCCTTGCTGGGCTCGTCGATCAGCAGCAGCTCGCGCGGCTCGACGATGGCGCGCGACACGGCCAGCATCTGCTTCTGCCCGCCCGACAGCTTGCCGGCCGGGTGGTTCCAGAACTTCTCCACTGCGGGGAAGAGCTTGAAGATCCACTTCAGCCGCGTGTCGTCGATCTGCTGCGCGTTCTTGGCGCTGCGCGCAGCAAGCAGCATGTTCTCCTTCACCGTGAGGTCGGAGAAGATGCCCATGTTCTCGGGCACGTAGGCGATGCCGAGTTCGGCGATCTGCGGCGTGTGCATCGCCGTGATGTCCCTGTCACCGAAACGCACCCTGCCCTGCGACGCATGCCACAGGCCCATGATGGTCCGCAGCGTGGTCGTCTTGCCCGCGCCGTTGCGGCCCAGCAGCATGGTGAGCTGGCCACGGGGCACGGCGAGGTCGACGCCGTGCAGGATGTGGTACGCCCCGATGTGCGTCTGCACGCCTTCGAGGGTCAAGAGATTCGTGCTCATGCCGCCTCCTTCGCAATGCCCAGGTAGGCCTCCTGGACCACCGGCGAGGCAATCACCTCTGCCGGCTCGCCGTCGGCCACCAGCGTGCCGTTGTGCAGCACGATGATGCGGTCCGCGAGTTCGCGCACCACGTCCATCTTGTGTTCGACCAGCAGGATGGTCTTGGTCTTGTCCTGCTTGAGCTTGCGGATCAGGTCGAGGATGACGGGCGCCTCGGCCGTGTTCATGCCGGCGGTCGGCTCGTCGAACATGAAGACCTTGGGCTCCAGCGCCATCAGCAGCGCCACCTCGAGCTTGCGCTGGTCGCCGTGCGGCAGGCTCGCCACGGTCGCGTGTTCACGCGATTTGAGCGCCACGTCCGCCAGGATCTGGTCCGCGCGTTCGGTCAGCGCCTTGTGGTCGCTCCAGATGCTCCACAGGTTGAGCCCGCGCCGGTGCGCGCCCTCGCGCGTGGCCTGCACCGCCAGGCGCACGTTCTCCAGCACCGTAAGGTTTGGGAACAGGTTGGTGAGCTGGAAGGCCCGCCCCAGCCCCGCGTGCGTGCGTGCCGACGGCGACAGGCCCGAGAGCGGCTGCCCGTCGAGCGACACCGTGCCCGCGCTCGCCTTGAGCTGGCCCGAGATCAGGTTGAAGTAGGTGGTCTTGCCCGCCCCGTTGGGGCCGACGATGGCCGTCAGCGTGCCCGGCGCGAAGGCGCAGCTCACGCTGTTGACGGCCACGTGCCCACCGAAGCGGATGGTCAGGTCTCGGGTCTCAAGCATCGTTGGTCATTGCAAATGGAAAGTGTGTGGAGATCGGCCTCAACAGCTGCCGATCACGTAGTAGTTGGGGCCGGTCTGCTTCAGCGTGGTGGTGACGTAGATGTTCCACAGGCCCATGGCCTGCCCCGAGCCGTAGGCATAGGTGAGGCCCCACAACGCGTAGGCACGACCGGCCATGGTGTGCGCATAGTTGCTGGCGGTGTAGCAGGTTCCGCCGGTGCCGCCCGAGGTGGTGGTGCCGGTGGCTGCAGTCGACATCGCACCCTCGGCATTGCTGGCGTCCAGCGCGGCCACTGTCCAGCTGTAGGTGGTGGACGCGGCGAGGCCGCTGTCGGTGTAGCTGGTGCCGGCGACGGGCGCGGCGTTGACCTTGCTGCCGCCGCGGTAGACGTTGTAGCCGCTGGCGCCCGAGACGCCGTTCCAGCCGATCACCATGCTGCTGCTGGTCGCGCCCGAGGTACCCACGCCGGTCGGTGCCGGCAGCGACGAACCGCCGCCGGAGCCGGTCACGCGATCGACCATGGCCTTGAGCGCCGCCATCTGCGGACCCGACTTCTTCGCATAGTTCGCGCTGTCGTAGCCCCACCAGTCCCAGCAGCTGTTGGTGGCGGCGGTGCTGGTCTGCGGGTAGATCAGGACGATGTTGTTGGTATCGGCCCAGCGGTTGTAGCCGGTCTTGCGCACGTACTGGTCGCTCACGTCGGTGTAGTTCTGCTTGCAGCCGTGCAGCACCAGGTGCACGCGGCACGACGCGGTCGTGCAGGCCTGCGGCACATAGATCCAGCCGGTGGCGGCCACGCCGTGGCCGGTGATGAATTCCGACTGGTTGAACTCGGTGAAGGTGCCGCCCAGCGTGCCGTTGTTGCGCGGATTCAGCGGCCCGTAGAGCTGCGTCAGGATCTCACCCGCGAGGTCGAAGCCGCAGTTGTTGATGTAGGGCGCGGCGGTGGTGCTGCAGGCGCCGCCGTAGTCGTCGGTGATCATCGCGTGGCCGGAGCCGATGTTGTTCTTGTAGACAACATTGGCCGCGGGCACGAAGCTCTGGTAGTAGGTCTTGAGGTCGTCCATCACCGCCTGCTTGACGGTGTTGTCCGAGGTGCCCGAGTACAGGTACACCTTGGAACCGGTCATGTTCGACACCGGGTCGATCGCCCCGCTGGCGGCCCAGCTGTTGGTGGTGCTCACGAGCGACGACACCGGGATGCTGGTGCTGTGCGCCATGCAGCGCCCAGTGGCGTTGGTCACCGAACCCTCGGCACAGTAGTAAGGCCCGCCGGCGACCACGCCGGCGCCGCGCTTGAATGTGGCCGAATAGGCCACGTGCAGCTGCACGGCCGCGAAGCCGCCCGCCGACAGGCCGGACACGCTCACCTCCGCAGGATTGGCGCCGAGCGCCGGGAGCGGCACCGCCGCCGTTGCGGCCTGCGCCGCCATCGTGATCGCCGCGGCTGCGGCCAGTCCCTTCCAGTTCCATCGTTTCGCTGCCATCGCTGTCTCCTTCTGTTCTAGGTGTATCGAACGCTTGCTTGCTGACGAATCGGCCGTTGGTTGCGCCGTGCCTGTGCCGCGAAGGCGCAGGCTGGCGCTCCGCCCGGCGGCCGGCCGGGGCGAAAGGAGTGCGGCCTCAGGGCCGCGGCTGTGGGTTGGCGCTCAGCGCTTGTTCTTGATGGGGATGTCCATCTCTTCGGGCTTGATCTCGTGCACCAGCTCGGGCACGCCCCAGGCGAACGCGGGGTCGACCTTGATCTTGAAGTGGTACATCGACTGCATCGCCTGATGGTCTTCCTTGCGGAAGGTCATCTTGCCCTTGGGCGTGTCGAAGCTCATGCCTTCCATCGTGCTGATGAGCTTGTTGGTGTTGGTGTCGCCACCCGTCTTCTTGAGCGCGGTCACCACCGCCATCGCGGCCGAGAAGCCGCCGGCCGTGAAGAAGTCCGGCGGCGTCTTGAACTGCTTGTAGTGCGCCGACACCAGCGCCTCGTTGACCGGGTTCTTCGGAATGCCGAAGTAGTAGTACGCCGCGCCCTCCATGCCCGGCAGGCTCTTGTAGGCCGCCATCGCCGGCAGGATGTTGCCGCCGGTGGCGATCTCGATGCCGTAGCGCTTCAGGTCGAGGTCGACGATCTTGAACGGGTTGCCCGCGCCGGCCCAGACGATCCAGATGATCTTGCGGCCCGGCTGGTCCTTGAGCTTGTCGATCAGGCGCTGCGCGCCGGCCGTGAAGTCGGTGGTGGCGGGCGGCAGGTATTCCTCGTGCACCAGCTTCGCCTTCTTGAGCGCGCTGCCGAAGGCCTTCACGCCGTCGCGGCCGAAGGCGTTGTCCTGCGCGAGCGTGGCAACCGTGACGCCGGCCTTGTCGACGGCCACGGCATTGGAGATCGCGTCCTGGCTCGAATTGCGGCCGGTGCGGAAGATGTACTTGTTCCACTTGTCGCCGGTGATCGAATCGGCCACGGCCGGCTCGACCAGCAGGATCTTCTTGTATTCCTCGGCCACCGGCAGCATCGCCAGCGCCACGCCCGAGGCGGTCGGGCCCACGGCCAGCGCGGCCTTGTCGTCGGAATACGCGGCGGCCAGCAGCGACTTGCCGAGGTCGGGCTTGCCCTGGTCGTCCTTCTCGATGACCACGAGCTTCTTGCCGTTGACCATCATCGTGCCGCCGGTGGCGTAGTCCAGGCCCATGGTGAAGCCGGTCTGGGTCTGCTTGCCGTAGGCTTCCAGCGCGCCGGTCTTGCTGTAGATGTGGGCGATGCGGATTTCGTTGGATTGGGCCCAGGCGGGGGCTGCGGCGGCGCAGGCGGAAAGCGCGGCCAGCGCGACGAGGTGGCGACGGTTCATATTTTTGTCTCCTGAAAGTGGTGACTGAATATTGCACAGTTCGTGCCACCCGCCCAACTCATTGATAACAAAGGCTTCCTCATTGGAGAGGAACCTCTATCGCCTGATTTAAGAACACTTGTTATGTCTTGTTTTCAGGCAATTGTCTTTTTATCAGTCAGGGTTTACCAACAGCCTTCCGCATCGCAATCCAGCGCTGGAATTCGCGCTCGGCCTGCAGCCTGAATTCGTTGCGTGTGTGATTGCAGATGGCATGCGCCAGCCGCCGGTGCTTTTGCGTGCGCACGCCGCCCAGCGTCGCATCGATGAGGTGCTCGATGGTCGCGGACTCGGGCCTGCCATGCGGCTCGTCGAAGTCCATGGGGAGGCCGCACCAGTGGCAGTTGGGGCCGAAGGTGGAACGCAGGGCCCGGACGCTCACGGTGCGAATCTCATTTGAGGTTCATGTCGGCGAATCGACTTCATCCCACTCCTTGTTCTCGAACCGGACCAGCCAGTTCAGCGCATGGTGACGCTCGAGGATCACGCCGGCATCGAGCCCCTCTGGCACGGCCTGCTCCTTGACCTGGGCCTGGCGCGTCAGCCAGTGGAGGCGGTAGTGCAGATCGAGGACGTCGAGGATTTCGCTGTCCGGCCGCATCCGCATCGCGCGCATCAAGCCTTGCTCGTCGTGCGCGTCCAGCAGGATGCGGGACGTCAATGGCACGTCGCAAATGGCGGCGGGAAAGGGCAGTTCGTCCACCAGGCCCATGACCCATTCCAGAAGGAACACGCACTCGTAGCGCCAGCCGAACTGCGCGACTTCCGATTCCGACGGCGCCTCCTGCAGGAGAAAGGCCTGCTCCTTCGGCGTCAGGTGTGCCCGCGCGGACGGCAGGCTCTCGAACAGGGACGCGACGGGCAGCGGGTCCTTGATCGCCACCGACTCGGCCTGGATCGCCACAGCAAGCAGCGCGAACGCCCTGCCCGCGATTTCCTGCGGTGTGCGCAATCGCAGCTCAGGTTCCGAGATGAGCGGCGGCAGGTGTTGCGGCGGCGGCATCTGCTTTTCCGAAAGAAACGCCTCGGTGCGCGCTTTTCTTTCCCATGCCTGCGGTGGGTATGGAAGGGCGGCGCGTCCATCGCCCTCCTCGCCGCCCGCGGACAGCAGGATCACGCCGCGGGGATCGCGGATGCCTCCGTCGCGCAAAAACAGGATCGCATTGGCCTGCACGGCCCAATCGGCGAAAGCGTCGAGTTGCGCGTCTTCGACGACGAGACTCAGGTGCTGCCGCACCCGCTGGATGTGTCGCTTCACGTGATAGCGGTTGCGCGACATCTCTCCGTTACCCCGACTCAGCACGTAGCCAATGAAACCTTCGAGGTGCGGGGCAAGCTCCGGATCGGAGAGGTCGCGGCGCGCCACCATCGTGTGCGCGAATTGGAGCGCCGGGACATCGACGCAGGTGCAATAGGCGTTGATCAGCATGCCCTCTTCCGGGCGTGCATCCGCCTGCGCCACTGGCGCGGGCGCCGCGGGTTTCACCAGCGCGTCTTTCAGTTTCGCGAACAGACCCTTCATCGAATCCTCTCCCTCGTGGTGGTAGTCGGTCGGATTTCAGCGCTCCTGGTTCGTCATGCGCTCGTACAAGGTCGCGCGCGAAATGCCGAGCAGCCGCGACGTGGCGAGCTTGTTGCCGCCCGTGCTGGCCATGGCCGCGGCGATGGCCTTGCGCTCCAGCTCGGCCACCTGTTGCGCCAGCGGCCGCAGCAGCGCCGCCTCTTCGTCGCCCGACGATTGCAGGACATCGGGCGGCGCGATCTGCTCCAGCCCGGCTTCGCGCAGGATGCGTTCGAGCTGCGCGGCATCGATGCGCTGCGAGTCGCTGCGCATGGTCACCTGCTCCAGCACGTTGCGCAGCTCGCGGATGTTGCCGCGCCAGTGCTGGCCCGCCAGCAGCGCGAGCGCATCGGGCGTGAGCTCGGGCGGTGCTTCGCCGCTGCGCAGCGCCATGTCTTCGCCCAGCGCCTCGACCAGCGCCGGGATGTCGCTGCGCCGCTCGCGCAGCGGCGGCACGCGCAGCGGGAGCACGTTGAGGCGGTAGTACAGGTCTTCGCGGAACAGGCCGCGGCGCACCAGCTCGGGCAGGTCGCGCGAGGTGGCGGCGATCACGCGCGCATCGAAGGGCACGAGCTTGTTGGAGCCGAGCGGTTCTATCTCGCCTTCCTGCAGTGCGCGCAGCAGCTTGGCCTGCAGGCCGAGCGGCATGTCGCCGATCTCGTCGAGAAACAGGCTGCCGCCGTCGGCCAGCTTGAACTTGCCTTCGCGCCCCCGCCTGTCGGCGCCGGTGAACGCGCCGGGCGCGAAGCCGAAGAACTCGGCTTCGAGCAGCGTGTCGGGCACGGCCGCGATGTTGACGCTGACGAACAGGCCCTTGGCGCGCGCCGACGACGCATGAATCGCATGTGCCAGCAGTTCCTTGCCGGTGCCGGTTTCGCCCAACAGCAACACCGGGCTCGTCGATTGCGCCGCACGGCGTGCGTGGCGCTTCACTTCCACCGCCGCCGGGCTGCTGCCGATGAAGCTCGCGAAGGTGTACTTGGAACGACGCTGGCCGTCGGGCGCGTGCTGGTACAGCGGGTTGTTGCGCTGGCTTGCAAGCTCGCGCCGCGCGTCGTCGAGGTCGCGCTGCAGCAGCGCGAACTTGCTGATCAGCGGCTGCAGCGTGGTCTCGGGCTGGTCGAACAGCACGATGCCGATGGCGCCGATCACGTCGCCCGCACCGCGCACACCGCCCTCGTTCCCGCCGCTCTCGGCGCGCAGCGGAATGCGGCTGACAACGAAAGTACCTGCCTTGTTGGTCAGCAGGTCGACCAGGATCGGCTCGCCGGTCTCGAGCACGCGGCGCATCTGCGTGTTGGGAATCACGTCCTCGACCATGTGGCCCAGGAACTGGTCGATCGACGAGAAGCCCAACGCCGGCAGAAAGCGCCGGTAGCCCTCGTTCACCCACACGATGCGCCCGCTGCTGTCCACCAGGAACATGCCCTGGCTGATGCTGGAAAACAGATGAAACATCGAGCGCGCGGCGAGCGCGAGGATGCCCTCGGCGTCGAGGGGCAAGGCGGGCGGTGCGGCAACAGGTGGAACGGCTGGCATGGGCGGATCGTACTGTGCATCAAAGCGCAACAAATCCGCCATCCGTGCAAGGCATGAAACGCCCGTATTTCCGTCGAACACAAAAGCCTTCAGGATTCCTTAAGTAAATCAATCGTTTGATTTCGCTCATGGTTTAATGGCAGCCATGAACGCGAGGGATCCCATCACAACCACGCCGCGCCGCGCCCCCCGCAGCGACGGCGCCGAAGCGCGCCATCGCCTTCTCCACACCGCGCTGCGGCTCTTCGCGCAAAAGGGTTTCGCCAAGACCTCGACGCGCGAGATCGCACGCGAGGCCGAGGTCAACATCTCGGCCATCAGCTACTACTTCAACGACAAGAACGGCCTGTATGGCGCCTGCTTCAGCGAACCGATGGGCGGCGACTCCGACGACCTGGTGGCGATCTGCAGCGCGCCGGGCCTCACGCTCGAAGCCGCACTGCGCACCTGCTTTTCCTCGGTGATCGAGCCGCTCAAGCAGGGCGAGATCGTCCGGCAGTGCATCCAGCTGCACATGCGCGAGATGCTGGAGCCGACCAGCCAGTGGGCGGAAGAGCTCGAGCGCGACATCAAGGGGCCGCACCGCGCCATCACCGACCTGCTGTGCCGCCACCTGAAGGTGGACCGTGCCGACGACGACATCCACCGCCTGACCTTCGCGATCACCGGGCTGTCGATGCAGCTCTATGTGAACCAGGATTTCATCGAGGCCGTCCGGCCCTCGCTGCTGCGCACGCCGCGGGCCATCGACACCTGGGCCGATCGCCTGACCGGCTACGCGATGGCGCTGGTCCAGGCCGAAGCGGCGCGCCGGCACGCGACGGCCGACGCCGGAACATCCGCACCTGCGCCTGCGCGCACCGCGAGAAAGAAGCCATGAGACGACTCCGACTGATTGCCGCCCTCTGCCTCCCGCTGGGCCTCGGCCTCGCGGGCTGCGGCCTGACACGCCCGCCGGCCACGGTGGAAGCGCCCTTCCCCGCGCAATGGCATGCGCCCCTGCCCCACGGTGGCTCGCTCGCGTCGCTGGCCGACTGGTGGCGCCAGCTCGACGATCCGCTGCTGGTCGAACTGATTGCCGCGGCCGAAGCCGCCAGCCCGAATCTCGCGAGCGCCGCGGCGCGCGTGGCCGAGGCGCGCTCCACACGCGTGCAGGCCGGCGCGGCGCTGCTGCCCAGCCTGGATGGCACGGCCTCGGCCAGCCGCGGGGTCTCGGGCTCGTCCTTCGGCTCGGGTTCCACTTCGAGCAGCAGCAGCACCTCCATCGCGCCGGTGACCACGCTGCAGGCCGGCCTGCAGTCCAAGTGGGAGATCGACCTCTTCGGCCGCCTGCGCGCCGACCGCGATGCGGCCGAGCAGAAGCTCAACAGCGCCACCGCCAAATGGCACGATGCGCGCGTCGCGGTGGCGGCCGAAACGGCCAACGCCTATTTCGCCGAACGCGCCTGCCAGCAGCAACTGCGCGTGGCCGAGTCCGACACGAAATCGCGCAGCGAAACCGCGCGGCTCAACGACCTGTCGGCGCGCGCCGGCTTCACCGCACCGGCCGATGCCGCATTGGCCCGCGCCAGCGCCTCGGACGCCTCGGGCCGTCTCACCCAGCAGCGCGCCCAGTGCGCGGTGCAACGCAAGGCGCTGGTGGCGCTCAGCGGCATCGACGAAACCACGCTCGAGCAGAAGCTCGCCGCCTCGCCCACGCAGCGTGCGCTGCCGGTGGTCGGCAGCATCGCCAGCGTGCCGGCCCAGACGATCTCGCAGCGGCCCGATGTGTATTCGGCCGAACTCGGCGTGGCCTCGGCCAGCGCCGAGGTGGGTTCGGCCGAAGCCGAGCGCTATCCCAAGCTCAGCATCTCGGGCTCCATCGGCCGCATGCAGATCCGCACCAGCGGGTTCCGCGAGTCGCTCGACACCTGGACGGTCGGGCCGGTGTCGCTCACCGTGCCGCTGCTCGACGGCGGCGCCCGCGTGGCCAACACCGAAGCGGCCAAGGCGCGCTACACCGAAGCCGTGTCGCTCTACCGCGCGAACGTGCGGCAGGCGGTGCGCGAGGTCGAGGAAGCACTCGTCAACCTCGACGCCACCGATGCGCGCACCACCGACGCCGACACCGCGGTGAAGAACTACCAGGCCTCCTTCGACGCCACGCAGGCCCGCTACAGCAGCGGCCTCGCGAGCCTGTTCGAGCTGGAGGATTCGCGCCGCACGCTGTTCACCGCGCAGACCGCGCGCGTCTCGCTGCAGCGCGAGCGCGCCGAAGCCTGGGTTTCGCTGTACCGCTCGATGGGCGGYGGCTGGAGCCGGCCCGAATCGTCCTCAATGACTTCCACATCGACCTCTACGGTTGCGACGTCGCCATGAAAACAATGAAGCGTTCCACCCTCGTCATCGCGCTGCTGGCGCTCGTCATCGTCGTCGCCGCTGCCGTGTGGCTGACGCGCAAGCCGTCGGGCACGCCCGCCGAGCAGGCCGCTGCGGCCAAGACCAAGGACGGTGCACCGGCGCCCAAGCCGGCGCTGACCGTCACCGTCGCCAAGCCGCAAGCCACCGAGCTCACCCTCACGCTCGCAGCCAACGGCAATGTGGCAGCCTGGCAGGAGGCGGTCATCAGCTCCGAGTCCAACAGCCTCAAGCTCGCCGAAGTGCGCGTGAACGTGGGCGACGTGGTCAAGAAGGGCCAGGTGCTCGCGGTCTTCTCGCCCGAGACGGTGCAGGCCGACATCGCGCAGTCGCGTGCCTCGCTGGCGGAAGCCAGGGCGACGGCCGCCGACGCCGCCGGCAATGCCGCCCGCGCCCGCACGCTGCAGGCCACCGGCGCGCTGAGCCAGCAGCAGATCAACCAGTACCAGACGACCGAGCAGACCGCCAAGGCACGCGTCGAGGCGGCCGAAGCCGTGCTGGCCGCGCAGCAGGTGCGAGGCCGCAACACGCAGGTGCTGGCACCGGACGACGGCGTGATTTCGGCGCGCATTGCCACGGTGGGCAGCGTGGTCTCGGCCGGCACCGAGCTGTTTCGCCTGATCCGCCAGGGCCGACTCGAATGGCGCGCCGAGGTCACCTCGGCCGAACTCAGCCGCATCGCGGTCGGCACGCCGGCCTTCGTGGTCAGCGCCAGCGGCGCGCAGGTGCGCGGCAAGGTGCGCAGCATCGCACCCACGGTCGACCCGCAGACGCGTGCGGCGCTGGTCTATGTCGACCTGCCCAACGTGCTGCAGAACACCGGCATCAAGGCCGGCATGTTCGCGCGCGGCGATTTCGAGCTCGGCCGCAGCTCGGCGCCCACCGTGCCGCAGGCCTCCATCGTTCCGCGCGACGGCTTCAACAATGTGTTCATGCTGCTGCCCGACAACCGCGTGGCGCAGCTCAAGGTGCAGATCGGCCGCCGCCTGAACGACCGCATCGAGATCACCAGCGCATTGCCCGAGGGCGCGCAGGTCGTCGTGCAGGGCGCCGGCTTCCTCAACGACGGCGACCTGGTGCGCGTGGTGGCGACAACGCCGCCTGCCACCGCAGAGGCCCAGCCGTCGCAGTCCGCGGCATCCGCCGCGGCCGCCAAGTAAGACAACAAGGACACGCCATGAACGTTTCCGCCTGGTCCATACGCAACCCGATTCCGGCGGTGATGCTGTTCGTGCTGCTCACCTTCGGTGGGCTGCTGTCGTTCAACGCGATGAAGGTGCAGAACTTTCCGGACATCGACCTGCCGACCGTCACGGTCTCGGCGTCGCTGCCCGGTGCCGCGCCTTCGCAGCTGGAAACCGACGTCGCGCGCAAGCTCGAGAACTCCATCGCCACCGTGCAGGGCCTGAAGCACATCACCACCAAGGTGCAGGATGGCGCCGCCACGCTGATCGTCGAGTTCCGCCTCGAGAAGCCGGTGCAGGAAGCCGTGGACGACGTGCGCTCCGCGGTGCAGCGCGTGCGCGCCGACCTGCCGGCCGACGTGCGCGACCCGGTGGTCACCAAGCTCGACTTCGCGGCCCAGCCGGTGCTGGCGTTCACCATCGCCTCGTCGCGCATGGACGGCGAGGCGCTGAGCTGGTTCGTCGACAACGACATCACCAAGAAGCTGCTCGCCCAGCCCGGCGTGGGCGCGGTGAACCGCGTGGGCGGCGTCACGCGCCAAGTGCACGTCGACCTCGACCCGAGCAAGCTGCAGGCGCTGGGCGCCTCGGCCGCCGACATCTCGCGCCAGCTGCGCCAGGTGCAGACCGAAAGCGCAGGCGGCCGCTTCGACCTGGGCGGCAGCGAACAGCCGGTGCGCACGATGGCCACGGTGCAGTCGGCCGCACAGCTGGCCGACATGCAGATCGCCCTGTCGGACGGCCGCCGCATCCGGCTCGACCAGGTGGCGCGCATCAGCGACACCATTGCCGAGCCGCGCGCCGCGGCCCTGCTCAACGGCAAGCCGGTGGTCGGTTTCGAGGTGGCCCGCAGCCGCGGCGCCAGCGAAGTCGAAGTCGGCCACGCGGTGCAGAAGGCGCTGGCCGACCTGCGCGTGCAGCGGCCCGACATCGAGCTGACCGAGGCCTTCAACTTCGTCGACCCGGTCGAGGAGGAATACAACGGCTCGCTGCACCTGCTGTACGAGGGCGCCATCCTCGCGGTGATCGTGGTGTGGCTGTTCCTGCGCGACTGGCGTGCCACCTTCGTCTCGGCGGTGGCGCTGCCGATGTCGGTGATTCCGGCCTTCATCGGCATGTACCTGCTGGGCTTCTCGGTCAACGTGATCTCGCTGCTCGCGCTCTCGCTGGTGGTCGGGATATTGGTGGACGATGCGATCGTGGAGGTCGAGAACATCGTGCGCCACCTGCGCATGGGCAAGTCGCCCTACCAGGCGGCCATGGAGGCAGCCGACGAAATCGGGCTCGCCGTGATCGCCACCACCTTCACGCTGATCGCGGTGTTCCTGCCCACGGCTTTCATGAGCGGCGTGGCCGGCAAGTTCTTCAAGCAATTCGGCTGGACCGCATCGCTCGCGGTGTTCGCCTCGCTGGTGGTCGCGCGGGTGCTCACGCCCATGATGGCGGCCTACATCCTGAAGCCGATCGTCACGGCCGAAAAGGAACCGGGCTGGCTGCGCGTCTACATGCGCGCGGTGGCGTGGAGCACGCACAACCGCTTCAAGACGATGGTGCTCGCCACCCTCTTCTTCTTCGGCTCGCTGGCGATGATTCCGCTGCTCAAGACGGGCTTCATTCCGCCCGACGACAACTCGCAGACGCAGATCTACCTCTCGCTCGCGCCCGGCTCCACGCTGGCGCAAACCACGGCAGCCGCCGAGGAAACGCGACACCGCGTGATGAAGATCGACCACGTGCGCAGCGTCTACACCACGGTGGCCGGCGGCAGCGCGGGCGGCGATCCCTTCGCCAACTTCGGCACGCCCGAAACACGCAAGGCGACGCTCACGATCAAGCTCGATACGCGCGGCGACCGGCCGCGCAAGCAGGTGATCGAGAACCAGATCCGCGCCGCGCTCGAGACCCTGCCCGGCGTGCGCAGCACGGTGGGCCTGGGCGGCTCCGGCGAGAAATACATCCTGGCGCTCACGGGCGAAGACCCGCTGGCGCTGGCGACTGCGGCCAGCGCCGTCGAGAAAGACCTGCGCACGATCCACGGCCTGGGCAACATCACATCCACCGCGAGCCTGATCCGCCCCGAGATCGCGGTGCGGCCCGATTTCGCGCGCGCCGCCGACCTGGGCGTAACCAGTTCCGCCATTGCCGAGAC
This sequence comes from Variovorax sp. P4_B10, assembly GCF_056402375.1. Lineage (NCBI taxonomy): Bacteria > Pseudomonadati > Pseudomonadota > Betaproteobacteria > Burkholderiales > Comamonadaceae > Variovorax > Variovorax sp. P4_B10. The sequence goes on from NZ_JBFUHN010000052.1 coordinate 18,431, forward strand.
GCTGCGCGTGGCCACGCTGGGCGACTACGACCAGGCGCTCGCCAAGCTCAACCTCGCACAGCGCCAGGTGCCGATCCTGGTGAAGCTGCAGGACTCCGCGCGGCAAGACCTCGACCTGCTTGGCCGCCTCTCGGTGCCCGGCGCACGCGGCCCCGTCATGCTGAGCCAAGTGGCCTCGCTCACGATGGAAGGCGGCCCGGCCGTGATCGACCGCTACGACCGCTCGCGCAACGTCAACTTCGAGATCGAACTCTCGAGCGTAGGCCTGGGCGACGCCAAGACGGCGGTGATGGCCCTGCCCTCGATCCAGAACCTGCCGCCCGGCGTGCGCGTGACCGAGGTGGGCGACGCCGAGGTCATGACCGAGCTGTTCGCGAGCTTCGGCCTCGCGATGCTGACCGGCGTGCTGTGCATCTATATCGTGCTGGTACTGCTGTTCAAGGACTTCCTGCACCCGGTGACCATCCTGTGCGCGCTGCCGCTCGCACTCGGCGGCGCCTTCGTGGGGCTTCTGATCGGGCAGAAGGCGCTCTCGATGCCTTCGCTGATCGGCCTGATCATGCTGATGGGCATTGCGACGAAGAACTCGATCCTGCTGGTGGAATACGCCATCGTGGCGCGCCGCGACCACGGCATGAGCCGGTGGGACGCGCTGCGCGACGCCTGCCACAAGCGGGCCCGCCCCATCATCATGACCACCCTCGCCATGGGCGCCGGCATGCTGCCGATTGCGGTGGGCTTCGGCGCCGCCGACTCGAGCTTCCGCTCGCCGATGGCGATGGCGGTGATCGGCGGGCTGATCACCTCGACGGTGCTGAGCCTGCTGGTGGTGCCGGCGGTGTTCACCTACGTGGACGACATCGAGCACTGGATCCGGCGCACCGTGCGCAAGCTGCGCGGGCAGCCAGCCGATCCGCACATCGACGACGACCTGGTCGAGACGCCGCGGCCGGCGGCCTGACTTTCTCTCTTGTTCCCTCTCCCTCCGGGAGAGGGTTAGGGTGAGGGCAGCGGCCCGTACCGGTATCGCGCATCCTCCGATCGCCGCCGGCCCTCACCCCAGCCCTCTCCCCGAGGGGAGAGGGAGCAAGACTTCAGACAGCGAACGTCGTATCGAGCCAGTCGCCAATGCGGGCCATCGCAAGCCGCTGCGCCCCCGCATGGCAGTGCGCGCCGGCACCCAGCGTGTCGTCGAGCGCCAGGAAGGTCTTCGGGCACGTGAGGTGCGCATACAGCGCCTCGGGCTGCCCCTTGAAGAACATGTCGTTCGCCGCCGCACACACCAGCGTCGGACACTGGATGCGTTCGGCCACGCCGTCGACCACGTTGTAGTCGAGCAGCGTCGAGAGGTAGCCGCGCGCCGTGCCCTTGCCGGTGACCCAGGCGCCATGGCCGAAGGCCCAACGGGCCTGCGCATCGTGCGCGGCCATCTGCGCCAGCGCCTTGTCGATGTCGGGCGCCGTAGGCGCGGTGAGAACGCGCCGGGCCACCTCGCGCTGGCCGTCGAACATCGGGAGCGTCTTGACGCCCATGTCGTAGATGCCGTCGAGCGCGATCAGCGCGCGAATGCGCGGCTCGAAGGCCGCGGCGCGCGGCGCCAGCACGCCGCCGAGGCTGTTGCCCAGCAGCGCGACGCGCTTCGGGTCGACATCGGGCCGCGCCAGCACATGGTCGAGCACCGGGCCGACCACGCGCTCCCAGTCGGGCCGCAGCACCAGGCCCTCGCGGTGCATCGGGCCGGGCTGGCCGGGGCCGTCGAAGCTCAGCACGTTGTAGCCGCGTTCGGCCAGCGCGGCGGCGGCGACGTAGTGCATTTCTTCCACCGAGCCGTCGAAGCCGTTGTGCATGACCACCGTCGGCCGGCGCTTGCTGCCCTTGCCGGCGGCGCGATAGAAGTACCCTGGCAGGCTGGTGCCCTCGTAGCGGATGCGCACCGGCTCGATGGCGCCGTTCGTGAGCCGCACCGCGGCGCGGAAGCACTCGACGCTGCGGTCGTAGGCCGCGTTGATGCGCGGATCGGCAGGATTGCCGTGCAGGAAGAACTCCGCGCTGCGGTAGTAGTTGGAGGCACGGAAAAAGGCGTCGCGTGCGCTGACGGTGTGGCCGGCAGCGAGGCTGCGCTGCGCTTCGGCGGCCACCCGGTCGGCGGTGAGGCGCCACTCGTCGTGCCAGCTGTCGTAGTCGCCGCCGCGGATGCGCTGGGCGGTGACCACCACTTCGCCGAAATCCGCGCCGCCATAGGCGATGTGGCCGAAGGAGCGCAGCGTCTCGTACCAGAAGGTCTCGTCCTTCTCGAAGAGGAAGGGCTTCAGGCCGGATGCGGCGGGCGCGGGCGATGCGGCGGACGGGGCCTGCGGGGTCGGCTCGTCGGCCCGGGCGCCCAGGGCGACGGCACCGGCGGCGGCAAGGATCGAGCGGGCGAAATGACGGCGTTCCATGGCGAGGTTCCTTTCGTTGAGGTCTTGTGGGCGAAGACACTGCGTCTTCGGTGCCGGACTCTAGGAACGCGCGCTGCGCGGTGCACCCGGCTTGCGACGAAATGCGGCTGGCGCAGCGCGAACGGCCACCATGGCGCGCCAGCGGCTGCCCGTTCGGCCGGCGGAATAGGCTGCATGGCGGATTTCGCGGAAGGACGACCCTTCGAATAATTCCGGTGCCAGCCCACACACGACACACCGGCACTGCCGGGGGAGACATGCCATGCCCAGACCCACCCTGCGATTCGGATCCAGCGGCCCCGACGTCTCGCTGCTGCAATCGGCCCTGAACCAGTGGGTGGCCTCCCGGCTCCCGCAGCTGGTGCCCGATGGACAGTTCGGGCCCAAGACCACGTCGAAGGTCAAGGAATACCAGGGCTTTTCCAAGCTGGTGCCCGATGCCATCGTCGGGCCGAATACCTGGGCCATGCTCGAAGCGCTGATCGCCCAGATCATCGGCACGGCGACACCACCGACCGGCAACAAGAATACGTCCGAGCTGGGCAACAGCGTGGTCGCGACGGCGGAAGCGGCCTTGGCCAAGTGGGGTTGGACGCTGGCCTCGCAGCCCAACCCGAGCATCGAGCGCATTGCCGCGGCACTGTGCGCCGACGCCACGAATCCGAAGCGCCCGCGCCAGGGCGGCATGGGCCTGCAGAAGATCTTTCAGGACGCCAACGTCACCGGCGCCTACATCGGCCGCTGCCCCACCATCACCGCGGAGGCCGTGCAGAAGTGGCAGGCCATGAACGAGGGCAACTGGCGCAACGCCAACGACCTCTGCGCCTGGTGCGGCATCTTCTGCATCTACGTGTACCGCACTGCCGGCGTCAACGTGCCGGGCGGCTGGGCCCAGCACAGCAAGAACGTGTTCGACGACAACGTGTTCCACCGCATCACCGACTACTCGGCCGTGTTCCCGGGCTGCATCGGCGTGGTGAGCGGCATCAAGCCGGGCGGGCGCAACCACCACTTCATCGTCACCTCGAACGCCAACGACCGCATGGAGAGCATCGACGGCAACGCCTTCGGTCCCGACCGCAACGACAAGAGCAAGGGCAACAAGAGCGTGATCGCGCGCAACGAGTACAGCTACGCCGCGCTGCGGCAGGAAACGGCCTATTTCCTCGCGCCCGTGACGGCCGCCTGAAGGAGAAACAAGAAAAATGCCGCGGGGCCAGGGCGCCGCGGCACTTCGGAGAGAAAGCGAAGGAGGGTCAGGCGTCGAGTTGCGCCAGCCGCTTCAGCTTGCGTTCGCTCATGCGCTTGGCCAGGCGCGGCAGCACCAGCACGGCAACCACGACGATCACCAGCACGATCGACATCGGACGCTGGAAGAACACGACGGCACTGCCTTCGCCGATGGACATCGCGTTGCGCAGCTGCGCTTCGGCGAGCGGGCCGAGGATCATGCCGACCACCACCGGGGCGGTCGGGAAGTCGAAGCGCCGCATCACCACGCCGAGCAGGCCGATGGCATAGAGCAGGAACAGGTCGAACGCGCTCTGGCGCATGCCGTAGGCACCCACCGTCGCGAAGATCAGGATGCCCGCGTAGAGCTGCGGCTTCGGAATCTTCAGCAGCTTGACCCAGAGGCCCACCATCGGCAGGTTCAGCACCAGCAGCATGACGTTGCCGATGTAGAGCGAGGCGATCAGCGCCCACACCAGCGCGGCCGATGTGGTGAACAGCTGCGGTCCGGGCTGGATGCCGTAGTTCTGGAACGCGCCGAGCAGGATGGCGGTGGTGTTCGAGGTGGGGATGCCGAGCGTGAGCAGCGGAATCAGCGCCGCGGTCACCGTGGCGTTGTTGGCGGCCTCGGGGCCGGCCACGCCTTCGATGGCGCCGGTGGTGCCGAACTCGGCCTTGGCGTCCTTGTCCTTGGCGAGCTTCTTTTCCATCGCATAGCTCAGGAACGTCGGAATCTCGGTGCCGCCGGCCGGGATGCAGCCGAAGGGCGTGCCGATGGCGGTGCCGCGCAGCCACGCGGGAATCGAACGCCTCCAGTCGCGCTTGCTCATGTGGACGCGGCTCAGCTTGTTCTGGGCCTCGACGACCTTGCCTTCGTACAGCACGGCGTAGAGCACTTCGGCCACGGCGAACAGGCCGACGGCCACCAGCACGATCTCGATGCCGTCGAGCAGCTCGGGTACGCCACCGGTGTAGCGGCCCTGGCCCGAGATCTGGTCGAGCCCGACACAGCCGGCCGCAAGGCCGACGAACAGCGCCGTCATGCCGCGCAGCGTGCTCTTGCCGAGCACCGCGCTCACCGTGGTGAAGGCCAGCAGCATCAGCAGGAAATACTCGGGCGGGCCGAGCTTGACCGCGAACTCGGCCACGAACGGCGCGAACAGCGTGACGATGACCGTGGCGATGGTGCCGGCCACGAAGGAGCCGATGGCGGCGGTGGCGAGCGCCGCGCCCGCCCTGCCGCTCTTGGCCATCTTGTTGCCTTCCATCGCCGTCACCATGCTGGCGGTTTCGCCGGGCGTGTTGAGCAGGATCGAGGTGGTCGAGCCGCCGTACATGGCACCGTAGTAGATGCCCGAGAAGAAGATCATCGAGGCCGTGATGTCGACCTTGCCGGTGATGGGCAGCAGCATGGCCACCGCCACGGCCGGGCCGATGCCGGGCAGCACGCCCACGGCGGTGCCGAGGGCACAGCCCACCAGGCACCAGAGCAGATTGACAGGGGTGATCGCCGCGGCGAAACCCATCATGAGTGCGTTGAAGATATCCATGTCAGAACCAACCCGTCGAAGTGAGGCCCGGCAGGTTGATCGCCAGGAACTGCGTGAACATCCAGAACACCGGGGCGGAGATCAGCGCGCCCGTGACGATATCGATGGCCCAGGTGCGCGGCGCGTTCACGCCGGCCTGCCCGCTCGCGCGGCGCAGCCCCTGCACGGCCAGCAGGTAGCACAGCGTGCAGCTGAGGATGAAGCCGAGGGTGGTGATCAGCGCCGCGTTGAGCAGCAGGCCGGCCGAGACCCAGACGAAGCCGGGCCAGTAAGCGCGATCGGCGCCCGTGGGCGGATCGAGTTCGCGAAAGCCACCGGTACGCGCTTCCYAGAGGATCCAGCCGCCGCACAGCACGAGCACCACGGACACCAGCCAGGGCAGGAAATTGGGGCCGACGCCGCCGTAGCCGGCTTCGGAAGAGATGCCGATGGCGCCGAAAGCCAGCGCCAGGCCGGTCAGCAGCACGCCGGCGCCGACGAGGGTTTGCGGCCATACGGCCGCAGCTTTGGCGGCCTCGTCAGACGGCGAGACCGAGGATTCTGGAGTTGTCATTTTTTGCTCCCGGCATGTGGTTCTGGATTTGAAAACGGCACGCCGTCAGCTCTTGCGAGGACAGCGTGCCATTCGGCAGGCAGTTGGTGCGCCGGGGGTCAGACCATGCCGGACTTGGTCATGATCGCGCGGAGGCTGGCAAAGTCGTCGTCGACGAACTTGGCAAAAGCCTCGCCCGTCAGCACGGCCGGCGTCCAGTCGTTCTTCTTCAGCGACTCGGCCCACGACGGGCTCTTCATGGCAGCCAGCACCATGTCGGTCAGCGCCTTGCGCTGCTCGGGCGAGATGCCGGGGGCGCCGTAGACACCGCGCCAATTGCCGATCTCGACGTCGATGCCCTGTTCCTTGAGCGTGGGCACGTTGATGCCCGGCAGGCGCTGGGCGGAGGTGACGGCGATGGCTTTCATCTTGCCGGCGGCGATGTATTCGGCGAATTCGCTGTAGCCGCTGCCGCCGACGGTGACGTTGCCGCCGAGGATGGCGGCGGTGGCTTCACCGCCCCCACGGAAGGCCACGTAGTTGATCTTGGACGGGTCGGCGCCGACCTTCTGCGCGATCATGGCCGCGGCGATGTGCTCGGTGGAGCCGCGCGAACCGCCGCCCCACTTGACGCTGCCCGGATCCTTCTTGAGCTGGTCGACCACGTCCTTCATGCTCTTGAGCGGCGAGTTGGCCGGCAGCACGAACACGTTGTATTCGGTGGTCAGGCGCGCGATCGGCGTGGCCTGCTCGAGCTTGACCGGCGGCTTGCCGGTGATGATGCCGCCCAGCATGACCGAGCCCATGACCATCAGCGCGTTCGCGTCGCCCTTGGAGCCGTTCACGAACTGGGCCAGGCCCAGCGCGCCGGCGGCACCGCCCTTGTTGTCGTAGGTGACGGTGTCGGCCACCTTGGCATCACTCAGGGCCTTGCCCAGCGCGCGACCGGTGGTGTCCCAGCCGCCGCCCGGGTTGGCGGGGATCATCATCTTGACGTTGGCTGCAGCACGCGCCGAGAGCGGCAGGGCTCCGGCGGCGGCCAGCGCGGCCAAGGACTTCAAAAAGGTATCGCGACGCATTGTTGTCTCCAGAGGGCTGAAAGGAAAGTGAGAGGAACCTGACTTGGGCCTGAGCCGCTATCATGCGCCGCCCCGCTGTCAGTTGGCTGTCCAGCAGACTGGGGAAAACACCAAAGTACCCATCCCGCCACCACCGTATGAAGCTGCTGCTGGTCGAAGACGATCCCTCGATGCAAATCACCCTGCAGCGCACCCTCGGGCGCCGCCGGATCGACGTGCGCGTCTGCGGCGACGGGGCCGAAGCCGTGGCCATGTGGCGCGCCATCGAGCCCGACGTGGTGGCCCTCGACCTGAGCCTGCCCAACCTCGACGGCCTGCAGGTGCTGGCCCAGGCCCGTGCCGAGGGCCTGCGCACGCCGGTGCTGCTGCTGACCGCCCGCGGCACGGTGGGCGACCGGATCGTCGGCCTCAATGCCGGCGCCGACGACTACCTGCCCAAGCCCTTCGACCTCGACGAGCTGGAAGCCCGCATCCGCGCGCTGCGGCGGCGCAGCCAGAGCACCGGGCCCGACACCGGCCTCAATCCGCAGGAGATCGGCGGCCTGCGCTTCGAGCCCGACAACGGCGCGATCTACAACCGCGCGGACCTGCTCGAACTCACGCCGCGCGAACTGGCCTTGATGAAGGCGCTGATGATGAAGCCGGGCCATGCCGTCACGAAGGAGCGCCTCTTCGAGCTGGTGTTTCCGGGCGAGGCCGATGTGCAGTACGAAGCCATCGAGGTCGTGGTGTACCGCCTGCGCAAGAAGCTCGTGGGCACGGGCGCGGTGCTGATGACGATGCGCGGCCTGGGCTACCTCTTGAGGCCGGAAACATGAAGGCCGTATGAGGACGGTCTCCTCGCTGCGCGCACGGCTGCTGATCGGCATCCTCGCGCCGGTGGCGGTGTTCATCGTGATCAACAGCGTGAGCCTGTACCGCCAGAGCCTCGCTGCTGCCACCACGGCCTACGACCGCACGCTGCTCGCCTCGGCCAAGACCATCGGCGAACAGCTCGACGTGGAAGGCTTCGACGAAAAGGCGCAACTGCGCGCCATCGTGCCCTACTCCGCGCTCGAAGCCTTCGAGGCCGACAACCGCAGCCGGCTCTTCTACCGCGTCTCCGCGCTCGACGGCGAGCTGATCTCGGGCTTCGCCGAGCTGCCGTTCTGGCGCGGCCGCATTCCGGACCGCAGTGCCTACGCGGCGCTGGTCGATTTCTACGACGCGCAGTTCCGCAACCAGCCGGTGCGGGTCGCGGTGCTGCTGCAGCCGGTGGCCAGTGCACGCGGCCGCGGCATGGCCGTGGTGCAGGTGGCCGAGACGCTCGAACTGCGCGAGACGCTGGTGCGCAAGCTGCTGGTCGATACGCTGTGGCGCCAGCTGCTCCTGATGGGCGTGATCGCGGGGGTCACCGTGTTCGTCGTGCACCGCGCCACGCGCTCGGTGCGCGAGCTGGGCGAAGCCATCGAGAAGCGCCCGGCCGACGACCTGTCGCCCATCGATGCGCCCGATGCGCCGCGCGAGCTGCGCCCGCTGATCGATGCCACCACCGAGGTAATGGGCCGGCTGCAGCGGCTGCTCGATCATCAGAAGCGTTTTGTGCGAGACAGCGCTCACCAGTTGCGCACGCCGCTGGCGGTGCTCAAGGCGCAGGTGCAGTCGGCGCGCCGCGGCGACGTGGCGCCCGAGCAGGCGCTGGGCGAGATCAGCCAGACGGTCGAACGCGCCACGACGCTGGCCAACCAGATGCTCTCGCTGGCGAAGGTGGAGCAGTTGCGCCAGCAGCCCGAGTCGGTGACGCTCGACCTCGGCGAGGTGGTGCGGAACATCGTGCTCGACCTGTCCCCGCTGGTGGCCGACAAGGCGCTCGATTTCGAACTGGTCATCGACGAACCGGCCGCCGTTCGCGCGCATCAGTGGATGCTTCAGGAGCTCACGCGCAACCTGCTGCACAACGCGATCAAGCAGAGCCCGGCGGGCGCGGCGCTGTCGGTGACGGTGCGCGCAGTGGACGGGTACGCGGTGCTCATCGTGCGCGACGAGGGACCGGGCATCTCCCCCGAACTCCGGCAACGCCTGTTCGCGCCCTTCTCCGCCGGGAGCACATCGAGCGGCTCGGGGCTGGGCCTGGCCATCTGCCGCGAGATCGTGCTCGCGCTCGATGGGCGCATCGACCTGGGCAACCGCACCGCGCAAGACAACACCGCACAGGTCATCGGGCTCGACGCCGTCGTGCATCTTCCGCTCTGGAGGCACAATTCCTGATCTATGGAACGTCTGCGCATCGACAAATGGCTCTGGGCCGCCCGCTTCTTCAAGACGCGGTCGCTGGCCGCGGAGGAAATCGGCAAGAACCGGGTGCAGGTGAACGGCGACGTCGCCAAGGCCTCGCGCGAGGTCAAGGCTGGCGACACCGTGACGATGCGCCTCGGCGTGCAGACGCGGACCGTGACGGTGCGCGGCATCAGCGGCCAGCGCGGGCCGGCGCCCATCGCGCAGCAGCTGTACGAAGAAACACCCGAGAGCATCGCGGCGCAGGCCGCCCTGCGCGAGCAGCGCCGCATGGGCAGCGAGCCGGCCCTGGCCATCGAGCAAGGGCGCCCGACCAAGCGCGACCGGCGCGAGCTCGACGGCGCGGTGCGCCATGCCGAATGGGACAACCGATGGAGCGCCTCGATCGACCCTGAAGATACCGAGCGCTGATTCGCGTACGCTGTCGCTTTTCCTTTTTCAGGGGGTTCCGGTTCATGGCCAGCTTCAAGAAATATCGCGCCGGCAGCAGGTTCAAGCTTTCGCACATCGACCCCGGCGACACCGCCTTCTGCGAAGGCGATGAAGTCGCCCAGCGCGAAGCGGTCGACGCCCTGGCGCTCGAACTCGACGAGATGCAGAACCTGCTGCATGCCGAAGGCCGCCGCAAGGTGCTGCTGGTACTGCAGGGCATGGACACCAGCGGCAAGGACGGCACGGTGCGCTGGGTGTTCTCCCGCACCTCTCCCCTGGGTGTGCGCGTGGCCGCCTTCAAGGTGCCGAGCGAAGAAGAACGGGCGCGCGATTTCCTCTGGCGCTGCCACGCCGTCGTTCCGCGCAACGGCGAGATCGCGGTGTGGAACCGCAGCCACTACGAAGACGTGCTGGTGCCGGTGGTCGAAGGCTGGATCGACAAGGCCGAGACGAAGCAGCGCTACGCGCAGATCAACGACTTCGAGCGCCTGCTGGTCGAGACCGGCACGGTCATCGTCAAATGCATGCTGCACATCGACAAGGACGAACAGCGCACGCGCCTGCAGGCCCGCATCGACACACCCGGCAAGCAGTGGAAATTCAGCACGGGCGACCTCGAGGTTCGCACCAAGTGGAGTGCCTACCAGCGGGCCTATGAGAATGCGCTGGAGGCCACCTCGACCGAACACGCCCCCTGGTACGTGATACCGGCCAACAACAAGCGGCATCGCAACCTGATGATTGCGCAGCTGCTGATGAAGACGCTGCGGCAGATGAAGCTCAAGGCGCCGCCGGCGGACCCGGCGCTGAAGGGAATGATCGTCAAGTGAGCGGCCTGGCGGCCGCCCCCGGATTTCGCCGCTGCTGCTGCGGTTGCCCGAGCGAACGGACTCAGGAACGGCGAACCGGCGCCTGGGCCAGCACGCGGCACTTGCCGAATTCGCAGCGAACCGCCCAGGTTCCACCGTTCTCGCAAGGCACGTTGTACGACTCGAAGCCGGGGCCCTTGGCCGTCAGTTCGGCGCGCGGCTGCAGGTTGCAACGCCCGGCCTTGGCCAGGGTTTCGACGTTGTAGGTGTCGACACCGGTGCGGCGGGGCTTCGCTGCGACGATGGGGTTGAAGCTGTGCCCATAGAACGTGTCGCGCACTTCGGGATCGAGGTTGCGATAGCCGCGCTTGGCCATGCAGTGGACGATCGCGATCTGCTGGTGTTCGGCGATCAGTTCCGAGCTCGGGCGCCCGTTCCAGTCGATGATGGCCGCGCTGATGCCCGTGTAGGAGGCTGCAGCGACGATGCCCTGCCCGTGCACCGTGATCAGGCCGAGACCGAGCGCCACCCACATGGCGTCGCTGCTCTCGCTGCGGGCCGTGATGCGGGTGGCGGCCGTGCGGCAATCCGCCACGTCGCTGTCGTAGCGCACCTTGTCCACGCCTTCCATGGCGACCATGGGCACGTAGGAGAGTCCAGTCCCTGTTCCGGGCTCGGTCGGTGTCGGCGGCGGCGCACTGGCGCAGCCAGCCAGGGCCACAGCGGCGAACGCAATGCTCAGCAACAGCTTCATGGAATTCCCTCGTCCTCTTTCGCGATAGTTCCGCGGATTTAACCATACATATAGTTACTCTTGAATCGACTTGTCGCGAATGCACGACGACGGGCGGGAGGGCATGCGACGATGCGCCACCCAGCCCCGCCCGCCCGCAAACCAAAGTGCCTACACCTGCCGCATGAAGATCGAAACCATTGCCCAATCCTGGCGACCGCGGGTGCAATTTCGGGCACCGTCCGGTGCGACCGTCGAGGTTTCCTTGCAGCCTTCGAACCCGAGGGATGTTTCCTGTTTTGGCTGGCTGACGCGCCCGATGACCGGGCACGTCCTGGCCGCGGCAGCATTCCTGCTCCCTGTCGCCCCGACGGCCATGGCTCAGACCTCGCCAGCAGACCTGGCAAGGAAGAACGGCTGCATGTCCTGCCATGGCCTGCTCCACCGGCAGGTGGGGCCGGGTTTCGCACAGATCTCGGACCGCTATCGAAGCGACGTCGAAGCACCCGTGCGCCTGACGGGCAAGATTCGCAACGGCAGTGTCGGCGCCTGGGGCCGCGTCATCATGCCGCGACAAGCGCATGTCTCCGAGTCCGACGCGCGGGCTCTGGCGGGATGGGTGTTGTCCCAGCCGCCATCGGACGCGGGCTCAAGGTAAGAAGCCTCGCGAACCGTTCACACCCCCTGCGTCCCGGCCTGGCACACGGCGCGGATGACGTACTCGGTTTCGCCGTCGGTGAGCATCGGGTAGAGAGGCAGTGCCAGCGAGCAGCCGGCCAGCCTTTCGCTGTGCGGCAGCGCGCGCGCTCCGTGCCAGGGCCGCAGCGCCTCGTGCAGGTGCAGCGGCTGCTCATAGTAGACGCGGGTGGCGATTCCCGAAGCAGCGAGACGGGCGGCCAGCGCATTGCGCTCGTGCGGGCCTGGCAAGGTGACGACAAAGTAGTTCCAGGCGTGGCCCGCTGCATCGCGCGGCAACTGCATCGGGCAGTCGGCCCATGCCGCCAGGTAGCGCGCAGCGATGGTGCGGCGCCGGCCGATGGCGGCCGGGAAGTCGTCCAGCGCTGCTTGCAGCAGGCAGGCCTGCAACTCGTCCATGCGGCTGTTGTGCCCGAGATGGCGGTGCAGGCCGTCGTGGTAGCCGTGGTTGCGCAGGAGCCGCGCCCGCTGGGCGTGGTGTGGATTCCTGAAGGCCAGCGCTCCGGCATCGCCTGCCGCACCCAGTGTCTTGGTCGGATAGAAGCTCATCGCTGCCGCATCCCCCCAGGTGCCGGCGCTGCGCCCGAAACCGTCGGCGTCGCAGGCGCTGGCGCCGAGGCACTGCGCCACGTCCTCGATCAGGTACAGGCGCTCGTCACGGCAATAGGCTGCGAGTTCGGGCAGGCCGGTGGGATCGCCGAAGAGGCCGACCGCGAGGATCGCGCGGGTGTTCGGTGTGCGAGCGCTCCGGAAATGCGCGAGCGGTGCAAGGAAATCATCCGGCGCACTGTCGACGAACACCGGCCGCGCTCCCGCGGCAAGCACCGCCTCGGCGCACGCAACGAAAGTGTAGGAAGGAAGCAGGACTTCGTCCTCCGGATGGCCGCCGCCTGCGCTTCCGATGCCCATGCTCTTGAACGCCAGCAGCAAGGCCTCGGAGCCCGAACTCACCGCCACCGCCTCGCGGCCGTCCAGCAGGCCTGAGAGCCGGGCTTCGAAGGCCTCGACCTGCGGACCGAGGATGTAGACACCGCTGCGCAACACCTCGGCCCATGCCCGGGTCAGGCGCTCCACCATGGGCTCGGCAGAGACCGCCGATCGGAACAACGGGATCTTCACGCGTGCAGCACCTGGCAGGCCCGTGTCACAGCCACCAGCCCATCGACGCCCGACGCGATGCAACTGCCCTCCCCGTGGATGGCGCGCCGGAAGTCCCGGTACTGCCGCGCCAACGCATCGTCGCCCGCCACCATGCGCCGGGCGTTGCCGCGCAGGTTCAGCATCTGCTGTCGGCCATCGATACACACCTGCAGCTGGGCGCTCGCCGGCGTGCTGTCGTAGCCGCTTTCGAGATCGGCGACCAGATCGCCCAGGCGCACCCGCGCATGGACGCTGCGCGCACCGATGCGCCGCGTGATCACCTCCAGCGGCGCATCGGCCGGAATCGCGCACAACCAGGCGAGCAGGTCGATGTCGTGCACCATCAGGTCCAGCACGCTGTCCCTGGCCGTGGCGTCGCGGGACGAATAGCGGCGAAATCGCAGGATCGGCTGCGCGCTGTGCCGATGGTTCGCTACCGCATGTCGAAGCCGCCGCAGCACGCTTTCGTCGAATGCGGGATTGAAGCGTTCGATATGACCGGTGCTCAGGGTGACGCCGCATTGCCGGGCGGTACGAATCATGAGAGCGCCATCGAACCGGTCGACGCACAGCGGCTTTTCGACCAGCACATGGCAGCCTCGCCGCATCAGCGCCAGCGCGACCTCGGCATGCGCCTCGTCACTGGTGGCGACGGTGGCCGATTCGATGTCCGGGGGCAAATCGTCCACGCTGGACAACAGGGGCAGCGCCGCGAGTTCGGCACAGGGGCGAGCTGCCGGCGAGCAATCCACCATCGCATGCAGACGGAAGCCCGGGAGGCTGGCGAGCTTGCGTGCATGGGTGCTGCCGAAACGACCGAGGCCCACGACGGCATGGATCAGTGCGGCTTCGACAGGAAGAGCGACTGTCGGATCGACGGATCTGGCGATCAGGGCATCGTCGATGGCAGGCGTTGTAAAGGTCATCGCGCCGGATGACGTGAACGGGCAATGCTCATCAGGGCATGAGCGGTTGTGCAATTCATCATGGCCGAGCCGGGTCAGGAGACGCCCGCGACGCTTTCGAAGCATCGCGCAACTGGTCGGCCACGGCCTGCAGGTGGGCGCCGCGTATGACGTACTTGTAGACGCCCGCGGCAACGCGCTCCGCGCCGATGGTCTCGAAAGAAGGCTTGGCTGCGGGCGCTTCGGTTTGCTCGTAACGCGTGGGCCGCGCAGCGAAAAGGCACTCCCGGCCGTATGCCTGCGTGCCGAATTCGGCGATGAAGCCGTCGAGCTCGCGTTGCAACTGCCCGCCGACGCTGTGGGCGTAGCGATACATGTCGTCCAGCTTGGCCTGCAACTCCTGCGCGTCGAGTGTGGCCATCAGATGGCGTTCGGTGTCCAGGCGCCCTGGCGGGCTGGGATGACCGACGGTGGGATAGCCGAACGCGCTGACCGGATGGCCGCGCGCCGCCGCCTGCGCGGCAACCTGGTTGGCCAGAAGGCGGCACAGGTCATGGGAAGGGTTGTAGTCCTCCGCTTCGTCCGCGACGATGCAGTCGATACCCTGCGCGAGCACATGGGCCGTCAAGGCGTCGAGCCATTGCGCGAACATGCGGACGTCTCCCTCGAGCAGGGCTCGGTAGATGTCCGCGTCTGCCACCGGTTCCACCACCTGCGGAATCCAGTTCGCACCTGCGCGCGCAAGGTTGTCGATCGTGGGTTCGAGTCGCGGTATGCCACTCGAACCGGCACCGTTGGTCAGCACCACGAAGTCCGGCCGTTCGTTGCGCAGCCATTTCCACAACAGCAGTTCATGCCCCGCGTGCGCGGCGATCACCAGGGGCTTCATGCGCGACGGGCTCTTGATTGGACGAGGGATGAGATCAGGCGCAGCGGCGCACTCACGCGCCACGAACGGCTGGCGTAGACAGCGCGCAATTGTGCCTGCAGCCCGGCGAGTTCGGCGCGCGCCTGCAGCACCTGCTGCTCGGCGTCCATCAGTCGTGTGCCGGACGCGGTGCACGCAGCTTCCGCGGCCTGCAATTGCTGGGCCTGCGAGGCCGAAGCAGCCTCGGCGACCTGCAATTGCCGAGCCTGCGAGGCCGCATGGTCGGCATGCCGCTGCGCCTCGGCCTGGTGCGCGTGCTGGTGGTCGTTGAGGGCTTGCTGCAGCGCCAGGGCGTGCTGGCGCAACGAGGCCAGCCCGAGATGTGCCGCCGTGGGGCTGCCGCGCCGGATCCAGTCATCCATGTAGCGTGCCACCTCGTCTGCGCGCCGTTCGGCGGGCACCTCGATCACCGCGTATTGCTGCGTCATGCGCCGCGCGCAACTTTCGAGCGCGCAAAGCGTTGCATCCAGCCCGCCATGCGCGCGCATCCAGGCCCCGGCCTCGCGCGCATCTTCGGCATCGTATCGGTCCAGTTCGGCGCCGACGTTCTCCCGCGTGATCGGTCGCGTCATGAGCGCCCGGCCGAAATTCCAACGCCGTGCGTGCGCCGCAGTCGCCGCCGTCACCATTTCGCCCATACCCGAACTCGGGTCGAGCACCACCACCGCGTTGCCGGTGACCAGCGCCTCGGTGGCGCAGCGCCCCTTGGCAAACACGATGTCGTAGTGGCCAAGCGCTGCGGCCGGGTCGGGCAGATGATTGCCGCTGCCGCTGCCGATCACGTCGAGCGCAAGGCCACGTTGCGTGCAGGCGGCGCGTACTTCCTCGAGCTGCGCATCGTGCGATGCATAGTTGCTGAAGACCAGCGCCTTGAAGGGCCTGGCCGGCAGCGCGGTGCGCTGGAGAAAGCGCGAGAGGTCGACCCCGTTCTGGATCAGTTCGATGCGCTCGCGCGCGATGCCGAACTCGTGCACCAGGCRCTCGGCGCAGTTCTCGTCGACGGCCACATGGCACACGACCTGCGGGAACTGCGCCGGGCGGCCATGGTCATCGCTGCGATCGTGGCAGATCGTGAGTACCGGTACGTCGTGGAAATGAAGCAGGGCGCGCACCGTCTCATGGTGGGTATTGCCGATGATCACGTCGGGCCGCACGGCCATGTCGGCCATGTCGGTGATGCAGGCGATCGAGGCATGGCGCAACTCGTCCGCCATGTCGCCGAAGGCCGTGGCAAAAATGGTCACGGCGTGCCCCCGCCGCCGAAGCCATAGCGCCAGATCGCGGGTGAACATCTCCGCACCCGTGCGATGCACCAGATAGCACATCGTCAGCAGGATGCGCAACGGGCGCGCAACCAGAGGGCCGGCGGCGTCTGCCGGATGCGACGGCATGTTCAGTCGTGCAGCGCTGACGCGCCCCCGGTTTGCCATCTGCGAGACTTGCCAGGAAATGCAACAACCCGCCTCGATATTTCAGGATTTGAAGGAAGGGCATTCATAGGCTGGGGGAAGTAGGTCGGAGCCGACGAAACGGGAAGGATAGCCGAGAGCGGATCCCAGGTACCGCGGGTCCCTGCCTCGATTTCACGTACAGCAAACGGAGGCACTACCCACGGATATATCGCGGCACAAAAACAACAGGCACCCCTGCGAATGTGCTCATCCGGCCCAGGGCGAAGAGCCCCGTTTCAGAAGGGCCGCACGAAAAGCGCGACACGCAACAAAAAGCCCCAGTAGCTGGACAGCTACGGGGGCTTTGATTTGGCGGAACCGGATGTTTACGCCCCTACACCTTGCCGCGCTTGAGGTAGTCCGCGCCCTTCGTCACGCGATAAACAGCACGCTTCACAGCGGACACCGACACGCCGTGTCGTTCGGCTAACTCGCGGTACGTCACCCCCCCTTGGCGGTACTCAGCAACCGCCCGAGCTTCAGCCTCAGCCTCAAGGCTCCGCACCCGCCCAGGCTCCCTTCCACGCTCACGTGCAGCGTTCTGCCCAGCAATCGACCGCTCACGGATCATTGACCGCTCAAGCTGCGCCACCGCACCTAGGATCTGGACCACGAACATGCCCATGCTATTGGTCGTGTCGATAGGCTCAGTCAGACTCTTAATGCTCGCACCGACCTTCTCCAGTCGCCGCAGTATGTCAAGCAAGTCTGAAAGGCTACGTGCGATGCGATCGATCTTGTAAATCATCAGCACATCGCCACGCGTCAGTGACGACAAGCAACGCGCCAACTCCGGCCGCCCCCTCTGAGACGCCCCGCTCGCTTTTTCCTGAAAGATGACATCACAGCCAGCCCTGTTCAGGGCATCAAGCTGAAGGTGATTTTCTTGTTCTCGCGTGGACACACGCGCATAGCCATACATCGTCATAAATCGCCCCACGAGGCTGGATCACAGGCGCGACCTCCCTCCGTTAGACACGCCCAATCCCTACGCGCTTAGGCCCCGTGCACCCCTGCCAAGTGCTATTGTTTTAATAGCATAGTACATTTAGCAACAACACGTCGAGGAGCGGGAATGAATAGACAAATGCAGCAGCTAGAAAACGCCATGGCGCAAGCCGTGCTGTTCGAGATCGTCATCAGCAGCATCGTTATCACGCTGTTGTTTTTCGCCCTCTACTACGCGATCCGAGCCGGCATTCGCGATGGCATCCGAGATGCACAGCAAGGCCAACGAGCAGGAAGAGAACCAGCCCGAGAGCGTGCAGCAACAACCGCACACCTCCCCGACATACGAGCCGACTGACCAATCTCATGCTACGCGGCGGACTGCCGCATCGTTCGCCGCACGACTCACTGGGTCAGGCTCGCTATACAGAAGCCAAACGGTGTTGAGCTTATTGCAAATGTGTTGCACTACCACATGCCCCTCTGGCAGCTCCCACGCGAGGCTGATCGCATCAGCCATCGTTGTCCCGGGACAATGCATGATCGACGGATGCGGGGGCGTGAGGCCACGAGAGCTATCCCACATGCGCGCACCGGTCTCGCCGTTCTCATGGTCCTTGGTGAGGTACTTCGAGACATAGCCCGCGATCTTGGCCGGACTACGATAGCGGTTGAAACGGCCGTCTTTGCCGCCGACGAAGCACATGCCATTGTTGGCGCCCACCACGTCGCGCCAAAGGGCCGTGCCGACCTTCCAACTGAGCACCTTGCAGCCCCGATGCTGGATCAGCACGGGAAGGCGATCACAGGCCACGTGGACGTGCCATGCGCCACGTTCCTGCCGCTCAAAGCCCCACACCCCACGGAAGCACGGAAGAGCCTTGCGCATCTTGCGCAGCCACGCCGCGAAGTGCTTACGACAGAGAGCCAAATCCTGTTGATTCGCCCGGTAGGTCAGAGTCAGCATTTCGTTGAAGCCCGCTTGCTTGATCTTCCAGCGGCAATTGCGCTTGGCGCGCTGACCGGACTTCCAGGCTGATCGCTTTGCGCGCTCCTCGAGCATGCGCAGTTCTTCCAGGGTGCCGGACTGATCGACCTCGACCACGTGCGCATCCGGATCGTCGGGATCACTGGTGGCCGGGATGTAGAGGTAGCGCGGCTGAATCAGCGTTTCGCGCTGGCCGTTGTCGAAGACCTGAGAACGAACGGTCACACCGTCCTGCACTTTCTCGCACCAGAAGCCTTTGTGCTTTACCATCGCGCTCATATCGCATCCCTCGAACAATGTTGCGGTATCACGTCCCCGGTGGCCTGCCAGCTACGCGGGGACTTTCTTTTTGTGGCCACGTCGACCACCTGAATCAACGCCTCGAGGAGATTTGAATCAGCTCCGATCAGCGGATTCTTGAATCACTTTTCCCGAGATCTCGCGGGTTTTGATTCAGCCAGCTGCAACTGGCTCACCGCGCGATCGAGAAGCCACGCAGCAGTGCGATCACGGGACCAAGGCCGCGACCACGACGGCCGCTTGCCGGGCTGACCATTGCACTCTGCAATCTCATCGATCTTGGCCAACAGATCGTCAGACACTGCTACAGAAAAACGCTTCATAGGACACCCTCAGCGGCTTGTTGAAACCGCGCCCGTGAGGGTGTCGGTCGTAATGTGTTCTTTTAATAAATTAAGGCCGCGCTGCGCGCGGCCTTGGTCCTCGTACCTCAGCCCTGCGGCCGGCTCAGCGCGTGCCTGATCGCACCCACAACCGCACACCAACGACAGGAGCCCGCAGCCGCGGGCGTGCTGCTTCACGTTGGGCACATAAGCCGGGGCACGTGCCATCACCACGCCAGTCCGATGCGTGTCTGCGCTTCGCTCCGACGTTGGCTTTGCAGTAGCGCGAGCGCTGGCGCAGGGGCACGTAATGAGCATCCCGCAGCGGTTGCTGCAGGCGGTGTAGCTGTAGATCAATCGCCACCCGCCTGAAACGACCACTTCGATCCCGACTGCACCCGAGGTTGCGGCGCTGGTGCCGGTGCGGCCGCAATAGCCGTAGGCGCTCCGGGCGACTTGCCACCACTGTCGATCAAGACAATGCCGGGAGGCGCAGGAAGGGCCGTTTCCGGGCCTTGACGGGGGGTCTGCGGCTGATCGAAGGCCCTGCGCTCACCTTCAGCCGCGAAGGCGTAGAACGCCCCATGGCGCACGAGGCCTTCGCACATCGCCTGATCGATCGGGTACGGAGTAGCGTCCTGAGTGAAGCATTTGCAACCCTTCGACTGCATCGAGATGCACGCAGCAGCGACGGGCACGCGCTTGGGCTCGGTCAGCTTGTCGTAGGCCGGCGCGGTGTGCATCAGACCCGCGATACGCGGCCGATAGCTCGCAGCGTATTCCGCCGGAGTCGATGGCCGCTCACGCGGCGCACCAGGTGCCCCACCAACCGCGCCAGATGCCGAAGCGGAACCAGCGGCCACAGCAGGAGCCTTGTGCGTGCGATCCCACAGCAGCTTGCCCGCCATGTACATCATCGACAGCGCGACGGGCACGCCGATAACGACCATCCAGAACTGCTTCGGGATCTTGCGCTTACCGGTGTGGAGCTCGGCACTGTCGTACCAGTCGTACACCTCTTTCGGCTGACCACGCATCGTGACCTGTGCCGACTTGCCGGAGCCGTCTTTCTCGCAGACGTTGTTAACCGCCGACCACTGAAGCACGCTGGTCATGTTCGACGCACCGAACGCACGCTTCAAATGCTGGTGCCAGCCGGGCGAACCCACAAGCTTCGTGACGAAGCTATCGATGTTGCTGGGGTGCTGGGTGAGCAGGAAGAAGTCGAAGCCGCGTGCACGATGCTCGGCCAGCTTGCTGACGTAGAGCGGGACCGCCGAACCATTGGGCCGCTTAGGCAAATCGAGATGGCACTCATCCATCAGAAAGATGGTGCCATCCGGCTCTGCCTGCCAATCCTTGAATTCGATCAGCTTCCAGCCAAATTCTTTGAGCTTTTCAGGCTTGAGCTTGAACCGCCCGTTGTAGCAAACGGGGCGCAACTCCTTCAGCTGCATTTCACGCACGTCTTTGAGCGTGAACAGGGTCTTACAGGAGCCATTGGCCCCGGTGCGGAGGTACAGCATTACTTCATCACCCAGCGCTTGACGGTGTCACTGGTGACGCCCTGCATCACCGCACGCGCAACGATCGCACTCGTAATGATGCTGATGCACACGCCCACCTTCATGTACGAGAGCAAGGCGATGTACTCGCCGCCCATACCCTGCAGCGCCGACACCGCTTGCGACTTGAGAAACGACAGGCTCGCATTGGCCCCGGTGAAAGTCACCGCACCGATGCCCAACCGCAAGAGCACCTGTCCGGCAATGCTGCCGGAGACCCAGAGAAGCCCGCGCAACAGCAGCGCAATGATCAATGGCATGACTACCCCCTTGTGAGAATGCGCGCCGCAAGCAGCAAAGACACGGCGACGAGGATTTGCCCGAGGACCGCAAGCGGGTCACAGAGCACGTTGAAGGGCAGGGCGACCGAATAGCCGCGCACCACCACTGTCTTGTTGAGACTGCACCCACCACCGCCGAGTGAATCGCCCATATCGAAGTTGCCGGGACCGATGTTCACCGTGCTGTTGTTCGGGTTGTCCTTCATGGCGTTGTCAGTCTTCTGACCCTCAGCCGCAGCCCACGTAGAAGGCTCGGCGTCGGTGCGCAGAGTCTCGCAATTGCGCTTGTGCTGTTCCTCCGCCATCGCATTCAACACCGCGTCATCGCTCACCGCCTTAAAGCCACTCGCACACGATCCTCCGAATGAAGTGTCTGCACCATCGCCATCGCACTGCTTGTCCTTCGGATTCGCAGTACAGAACTCCGACTGTGCCTGCGTCCCGGTGGCACTGGTCGTGCCGGTGCATGTCGTGCGGCTCTGCCCGTCAACCGTCGTAGTGCCAGATGTCTGCCCAGCCGGACAAGTAGTGTTGCCCGCCGCATTCACCGTCGTGTTGGTGTTGTTCGTGATCGTCGTGCACTGACCATTGAGGCACGTCGTTCGCCCGCTCTGCGTGCTGGTGGTGGACGAACCATCCGAGTTGTTCACCGTTGACGAACCATTGCCAGGCGCAGGCGTGCTGCTCTCCGTTCCACTCCCCGTAGGAACGCAAATCCTTGTACCGTTGAAATCACCAGGGGCCTGCCCTGCGGGACAACGCGCTGGAGCAGGCTGACCAGGCGAAGGAAGCTTGTCCGGATTGAGCGGGTCTTTCACCGGTGCCGGCGAGGGACCATCCGCACTCTCACCCGTCCCAACACACGATGACGCACGACCACCGGTTGCATATGCATTCCCCCGACACGTGTAGCCAACTTGCCCGGGAACCTGCGTGGTGTAGTCACACACCGCCACCGTCTGACAAGACGCTAGCTGCCCCTCCCCACCAAGGCAACTGTAGTTATTGCCCTTGGTTGTAGACGCCCATTCGATCTCACCGTAGAGCGCACCCTTTAAAGCAAGGCAGGGATCAGGCGGTGGCACACACGAAGTATGCATAGAGTCCTCGACGAAAGGCGACGTACAAACGCAACTCGACCCAGACAACGTGCTGTTCGCTGGACAGACATTGGCACCACCACCAATCGAAACGTATCCACCCAACTGCACAGCACCAGTGGTCTTCGCAACACTCTTCGAGCGGCAATAACCAGACGGACTGTCCTCGACAAAGGTTGTCCCCGACGCCCAACCAAGACTCACAGCGTTGGCATTGACCGCGCTCTGCAACGCCGAATCCAGACACGAATCGGACTTCGACGGAAAGAGCGCAAACGTCGTTCCATTAAACGTCGCACGCCAACCCGGCACAGTGGGAATAGCGGCCTGCGACGCCAACGAAAAAACCGCCACGAAGGCAGCAACGATCAGGCGGAGAAGATCAACCATAGTGCCCCGCAGATCGCAATGATGATGAACAGTCCCATGACGTTTTGCCCTGTGCGAAGCAGTCGGCGACCGCTTTGAACAAGGCACCTGCAGGCGTCCCCGCAGATGCGCTCAGCGGTGGATCAGCTCAGGGCCGAACGCACCCACTTGAAAGCCTTCACAGCGCCGTAGATCAGCAGCACGGCCACGCCGATCAGGCCCACGGGGGCGGCTTGTGCGCCGATGTCGGTAACGACAGCGGCAACGTCCACCGCCGCAGCATTGGCGCCGCCAGCGAGGGTCAAGACACCAGCGGCAACGAGGCCGCGAATCACGTTTGCGTTCATTTCAGTTTCCCTACTCAGGTTGGTTTCCATCGGAAGTACTGAGCGTCTTCAAGACCATTCGCACGGCCCATCCAACGACCCAGACCGCGCTGATGGCAAGCGCGATTTGTGCGCCTTCTTCCAGCGTGAGCTGGAGCGGAGGCAAAGAAAGTTCGTGCACCACGGTGACGGTGCACGCAGAGGCGCAATCGATGACGGTGGGATCAGCCATGGCGCACACGCTTCGGAGCGGTCAACGTGGAGAGAACCCACATGCACGCGATGGCTGAAGGGATCGCCAGCGTGAACGCGATGGCGTTGAGCATCAGGTGCCAGCCGGTGCCGGTTGCGAACCGCGCCCACCCTTCGGAGGCAGAGGCGTAAGGCCCACCAGCTTCGCCACGATGCGTCCTTGGTTCTCGCCGAAGGACGCGGCTTCGAGGGCGAATGCGCCGGTGTACGTACCGGGCTTCGCGACCTCTTCCAACTGCTTGGGGATGACCAGCACGCCGACCGCCGCCACGGTGCCGTCATCGTTGATCAACACGCACTGCGCTTCGGGAATCTTGTACGGCTGACCGGACTTCTTGGAGGTGCCCTCCTTGGTGTTGACCACGAGGATTTGAAGGATGGATTGCATGGTGTGTTCGTCCTGGGAAGACGCAGCCAAATCGACTGCCGGATGCTCGCGTTGGAAGCGAGCAACGAGCGGGCGACTCAGCCAGTTAGGCAACGACGCCACCAGCGAGGTACGCAGACCGCACACGAGCGGTGAAGAAACGATCACCGCCGCAATGACGTACCCACTCGTTCCAGATGCCCGGACCGGCACCCTTCGCGAGCACAGCCCGACCATCGCCATGAAACACGGACAACGGCAACGGGCCGAAGAACTCGGTGACCTCAATGCCGGGGATCACCAGCGGAAGCGGGAGGGTGCGGCTGTCTGTTTGGTCGCGCATGGAAGGCTCCTAAAATGAGCAATCGGCTACTGAAGCAAATTGCTATAGGTAGCAGACTATCACACACGGAAGCAATTTGCTACACCCCATGGACGTAAAACAACTCATCGAGGCAGCCGCCGAGATCGCAGGCAGTCAGGTCAAGCTGGCAGCACTACTGGACATGGCTGCGCCAACACTGATCCAGATGAAAAACGGGACAAGGCCATGCAACTGGCGAGTGCGCGGCAAGCTGCGAGCAGTCCTGGGAGAAGACCCGACACGGGCCTTTATCACCGCGATGGCGGAAGACCTCGAACAGTCGGAGCGGGAAGATGAAAAACAAGCCGCAGAGGGCTTCAAGGCGATGCTCGCCGCTTTCCCGGAGCATGAAAAAAGCCCCGTCAATCCTGAGATCAACGGGGCTTCATCAACTTGGCGGAACCGGAGGGATTCGAACCCTCGATGAGGCTCTACACCCCATACTCCCTTAGCAGGGGAGCACCTTCGGCCACTCGGTCACAGTTCCTGAAAGAAGCTGAGATTATGCCATCCTCAGACGGCCGGTTGGTCCAGATCGAAGGCTTTGTGCAACGCGCGCACGGCCAATTCCATATATTTTTCGTCGATCACGACCGAGGTCTTGATCTCGCTGGTCGAAATCATCTGGATGTTGATGCCCTCTTCGCTCAGCACGCGGAACATCTTGCTCGCCACGCCCACGTGGCTGCGCATGCCGATGCCGACGATGCTGACCTTGCAGATCTTGGTGTCGCCCACGATCTCGGTCGCGCCCAGCGAGGGCATGACCTTCGACTGCAGCAGGTCGATCGTCTTCGCGTACTCGTTGCGGTGAACGGTGAAGCTGAAGTCGGTCTTGCCGTCCTTGCTGAGGTTCTGGATGATCACATCGACCTCGATGTTGGCGTCTGCCACGGCACCGAGGATGTGGTACGCGATGCCGGGCTTGTCGGGCACGCCGAGCACCGAGATCTTGGCTTCGTCGCGGTTGAATGCGATGCCGGATACGACGGCTTGTTCCATGTTTTCGTCTTCCTCGAAAGTGATCAGCGTGCCTGACTTGGCTTCTTCATTGATGTCGATGTCCCAGGACGTGAAGCTCGAAAGCACACGCAGCGGCACCTTGTACTTGCCGGCGAATTCCACCGAGCGGATTTGCAGCACCTTGGAGCCCAGGCTCGCCATTTCGAGCATTTCTTCGAAGCTCACGGTCGACAGGCGGCGCGCATCGGGCTCGACGCGCGGATCGGTGGTGTAGACGCCGTCGACGTCGGTGTAGATCAGGCACTCGTGCGCCTTCATGGCGGCGGCAATGGCCACGGCCGAGGTGTCGCTGCCGCCGCGGCCCAGCGTGGTGATGTTGCCGGAGTCGTCCACGCCCTGGAAGCCGGTGATGACCACCACCTTGCCGGCGTCCAGATCGGCCATCACGCGCGCGTCGTCGATGCTTTCGATACGGGCCTTGGTGTAGGAGTTGTCGGTACGCACCGACACCTGCCAGCCCGCGTAGCTCACAGCCTCCATGCCCTCGGCCTGCAGCGCAATGGCCAGCAGCGCGGACGAAGCCTGTTCGCCGGTCGATGCCAGCATGTCGAGTTCGCGGTTGTGGGCGTCGCCGGGTTTGCTGGGCGCCAGCTCCTTGGCGAGGCCGAGCAGGCGGTTGGTTTCGCCGCTCATGGCACTCGGAACCACGATCATCTGGTGGCCGGCGCGTGCCCACTTGGCGACGCGCTTGGCGACATTCCTGATGCGCTCGGTCGAGCCCATCGACGTACCGCCGTATTTGTGAACGATCAATGCCATGGGTGAAATCAGAGAAAGAAAAAGGGCCGCTGGATAGGCGGCGCCCTGCAAGCTGTCGGAGCTAAGTCTTCGGCGAGGGCGGGGCATTGTACCAATGCAGCCGGTCGCCCTTCCGCTCGGCGAAACCGCCGGCCACTTTCAGGTGGATACGGTGGCCGCGCGTGGTGCAGGCACGGATCTGGTCGAGCAGCTGGTCGAGCTGCGCCGCGCTGGGCGCGCAGCCATGCGCCTGCATCAGCCAATGGCGCAGCACGTTGGCCTGCCGGGCCCGTGAAAGCGCCTGCAATGCCTTGATGCGGGGCGGATCGCCGCCCATGGCTTCCAGGTCTTGCGCCGCGAGTTCGACCAGCAGTTGCTGCGCCTGCGCCGCGTGGCCGATGCTGCGGGAGAAGGTGGCCCGAAACTGCGGAAAAGCCTGTTCCAGCGCGGGCAGGAGCACCGCGCGAATCCGGTTGCGGGTGTAGCGCGCGTCGACGTTGCTGGGGTCTTCGATCCACGGCAGATCGCGCTGCGCGAGCCAGCTGCGAATGTCGGCAGCAGGCACCGCAAGCAGGGGCCGGTAGATGTCCAGGCCGTTGCGCGCGGCATGCGCAGGCATGGCGGCGAGGCCCGGGAGGCCGGCACCGCGCGACAGCGCCAGCAGAAGGGTCTCGATCTGGTCGTCGGCGTGGTGCCCCAAGGCAATGGACCGGATGGCGGGCCGCTCCGCATTCCCGCGCGCCATGACGGCGAAAGCCTCGTAGCGGGCGCGCCGTGCCGTGTCTTCGGGACTGTCACCCGGCGCGTGCCGCGCATCGACCCGGTGAACGACGAGCGGCACGCCGAGCCGCCCGCAAACCACGCCGCAATGCCGCTCGAAATCGTCGGCCGCGGCTTGCAGGCCATGGTGTACGTGAAAGGCAAGCACCTGCCCCGGCCAGCGCGATGCGCATGCGGCCAGCAAGGCGGTGGAATCCGCACCGCCACTGAAGCCCACCGCCAGCGGCCATTGCGCCGGCTCGAACGCGGCCATGGCGCGTTCGAAGGCTTCGTTCATGGATGCTTACCGGCCGGCGTCGGCCTTGGTGTCGTTGAAACGGCCGTAGCTCTGCAGGCGCTCGTAGCGGCGCTCCAGCAGTTCCTTCGGCTTCAGATCGCTGACCTGGCGGAACGCGTCGTTGAGCGCGCGCTTGAGGAAAGCCGCCATCTGGCGATGGTCGCGGTGCGCCCCACCGACCGGCTCATTGACGATCTTGTCGACCAGGCCCAGCGCCTTCAGGCGGTGCGCCGTGATGCCGAGTGCATCGGCCGCTTCCTGCGCCTTGTCGCTGGTCTTCCAGAGAATGGAAGCGCAGCCTTCGGGGCTGATCACCGAATAGATCGAATACTGCAGCATCACGAGCTGGTCGCCGACCGAAATGGCCAGCGCGCCGCCGGAGCCGCCCTCGCCGATGATCGTGACGATGATCGGCACTTCCAGCTGCGCCATCTCGAAGATGTTGCGGCCGATGGCTTCGGACTGGCCGCGCTCCTCGGCGTCGATGCCGGGGTAGGCACCGGGCGTGTCCACGAAGGTGAAGACCGGGAGCTTGAACTTCTCGGCCGTTTTCATGAGCCGCAAGGCCTTGCGGTAGCCCTCGGGCTTGCTCATGCCGAAGTTGCGCGCGGTGCGCTCCTTCGTGTCGCGGCCCTTCTGGTGGCCGAGCACCATGCAGGGCACGCCGTTGAAGCGCGCCAGACCACCCACGATCGACAAGTCATCGGAAAAGTGACGGTCGCCGTGCAACTCAACGAAATCGGTGAAGATTTCGTTCACGTAGTCGAGCGTGTAGGGGCGCTCCGGATGCCGGGCGATCTTGGTGATCTGCCAGGGCGTCAGGTCGCTGTAGATGTCCTTGGTGAGCTGCTGGCTTTTCTTGCCGAGCTGATCGATTTCTTCCGAGATGTCGACCGCCGATTCGGTCTGTACATAGCGCAATTCTTCGATCTTTGTTTCAAGTTCAGCAATGGGCTGCTCGAAATCGAGGAAGGTTCGTTTCGCCAACGTCTTCTCCTGTTTTATTCAATACGCGACCGGCACGGGGTCCAGCGATCGCCAAATATACCAAGTCGCCACACTGCAGTACGGCGCCCAGGCCACGGCAACGTCGCGGGCATCGCTCCGGCTCACCGGATCGCCCGAAAAATAATTGACGCTGATGCCGTTGAGCAGCCCGAGGTCGTCCACGGGCAGCACGTTCGGGCGCATCAGGTGAAAAATGAGGAACATCTCGGCTGTCCAGCGGCCGATGCCGCGGATGGCCACGAGTTCTTCGATGATGAGTTCATCGGACATGTCCTTCCACGAATCGACGTGCACCACGCCCGAATCGAAATGAAGGGCCAGGTCGACCAGGTACTCGATCTTGCGCGCCGACAGCCCTGCCCCGCGCATGTCGTCGACCTTGAGCTTGAGCACGCTGGCCGGCGTCAGCTTGCGCGGCAACACCGCGAACTTGTCCCAGACCGTCTGCGCGGCCTTCACCGAAATCTGCTGGCCGACGATGCTGCGCGCCAGCGTGGTGAAGGCGTCGCCGCGCGATTCGAGGCAGGCGTCGCCGAACTTCGGAATCAGCCGCTTCATCACGCGGTCTTTTTTCGAGAGATGCTTGCAGGCCTCCTCCCAATAGTCCGGCGTATAGATCTGAACGCTGGATTTCTGGGTGGCAGGCATGGGGTTGGTGGTTCCGTTCACTGGGCGGCGGCCCAGGTCGTGCCTGTGGGCGAATCCTTGAGCACGATGCCCTGCTCCAGCAACTCCTGGCGAATGCGATCGGCTTCGGCGAAATTCTTCGCGGCCTTGGCGGCTGCACGTGCATCGATCTTGGCCTGGATGGTGGCTTCATCGAGCGTGGTGCCCGCACGCAGGAAGCGCTTCGGGTCGTCCTGCAGGATCTGGACGCACGCACCCAGCGCCTTGAGCAGGCCAGCCTGCGTGGCCGATTGCGTGCGGTTGACCTCGCCGGCCAGATCGAACAGCACCGCCACGGCTTCAGGCGTCGCGAAGTCCTCGTCCATCGCGGCCTTGAAGCGCGCGGCGTAGGGATCGGCCCAGTCGATCTTCACGTCGGCCGGCGCCACCAGGTCGAGCGCCGTGTAGAGCCGCTTCAGCGAGGCGCGCGCATCGTCGAGGTGCACGTCGCTGTAGTTGAGCGGGCGGCGGTAGTGCGCCCGCAGCACGAAAAAGCGGATGGTCTCGGCGTCGTACTTCTTGAGCACATCTCGGATCAGGAAGAAGTTGCCCAGGCTCTTGGACATCTTCTCGTTGTCGGTCACGATGAAGCCGTTGTGCATCCAGTAGTTGGCCAGCGGCTTGCCGTTTGCGCCTTCGCTCTGCGCAATTTCGTTCTCGTGGTGCGGGAACTGCAGGTCCTCGCCGCCACCGTGGATGTCCAGGGTTTCGCCGAGCAGTTCGCAGGCCATGGCGGAGCATTCGATGTGCCAGCCCGGGCGGCCGGCACCGAACTCGCTGGCCCATTTCACCTCGTCGGGCTCGCTCGCCTTGGCACTCTTCCAGAGCACCGGGTCGAGCGGATCGTCCTTGCCGTCGAGCACGGCCACGCGTTCGCCGGCATGCAGTTCGTCGATCGACTTGCCGCTGAGCTTGCCGTAGCCCGGGAACTTGCGCACCGCGTAGTTCACGTCGCCGTTGTCGGCACGATAGGCCAGGCCCTTCTTCTCGAGCGTGCCGATCATCGACAGCATCTGCGGGATGTAGTCGGTGGCACGCGGCTCGTGCGCGGGGCGCTCAATGCCGAGCGCGTCGGCGTCTTCATGCAGCGCGTCGATCATGCGATCGGTCAGCGAGCGGATCGTCTCGCCGTTTTCCACGGCGCGGCGAATGATCTTGTCGTCGATGTCGGTGATGTTGCGAACATAAGTGACGTCGAACCCGCTGGCCTTGAGCCAGCGCTGCACCACGTCGAAGGCGATCATCGAGCGGGCATGGCCCAGGTGGCAGTAGTCGTAGACCGTCATACCGCAAACGTACATGCGCACCTTGCCAGGTTGCAATGGGGAGAATTCCTCCAATTCACGCGAAAGCGTGTTGTAGATGCGCAGACTCATGAGGCTCGGAAAGCGTCGCTCCGCGCACGTGCGGCACGGGCGAACGACGGTGTATTTCAGGGGTGACGGGACAGTGGCTACGAGGGGTTGGACATGGCCCCTCGGCTACAATGCAACGCAGTATAAACGGCTACCGCCGAGTATCTCCCGGGTGTTCTCCAGGCCCGCATCCCCCAATCCTGCCGAGGCTTCATGAAGCACGCCGCGTTCTCCAAACTCCCCATCGCCTTCGCGCTCCTGTTCAGCCTGTGGGGCTCTGCCGCGCATGCCAACGACTACGACGATGTGAATCTTCTGCTGCGCCAGGGCAAKCCCGCCGAAGCACTCGCCAAGGCCGACACCTACATCGCCGGCAAGCCGCGCGATCCGCAGATGCGCTTCCTGCGCGGCGTGATCCTCACCGAGCAGAACAAGCCGGCCGAAGCCATCATCGCCTTCACCCAGCTGACGCAGGATTTCCCCGAACTGCCCGAGCCGTACAACAACCTCGCGGCGCTGTACGCGGCGCAGAGCAAGTTCGATCAGGCACGCGCCGCGCTGGAAACAGCCCTCAAGCTCAACCCGAACTACGCCACGGCGCATGAAAACCTCGGCGACGTCTACGCGCGCCTCGCGGCCCAGGAATACGTGCGGGCACAGCAGTTCGCCAGCACCAACGCGAGCGTCGCCCCCAAACTCACGCTGATCCGCCAGATCTTCTCGTCGAAGACCGAGGCCGAAGCCGCAGCCCTGCCCGCCGCATCACCTGTCATTCGCAAGCCGGTCGGCCGCGTCAGCAAGTAGCCACAGCCGGCGTGGGGACTGCGGCAACAGCCTTCGTTGCACGCCCCGCGTCCTCCATCATTCGCATACGGAGCATCTCTTGACGATCCACGCCTTTTCCAGCCTCAGCCGTCGCAGCGCCCTCGTCCTGGCGGCAGCGCTCACCTTTGCCGCCACCGGTTACGCCCAACAGACCGCACCGCGCGTCAAGCTCGCCACCTCGGCTGGCGACATCGTGGTCGAGCTCGATGCAGCCAAGGCGCCCAAGACGGTCGAAAACTTCCTTCAGTACGTGAAGGACAAGCACTACGACGGCACGGTGTTCCACCGCGTGATCGACGGCTTCATGATCCAGGGCGGCGGCTTCACGGCCGACATGCAGCAAAAGCCCACGCGCGCGCCCATTCCGCTCGAAGCGGGCAACGGCCTGAAGAACGACAAGTACACCATCGCGATGGCGCGCACCGGCAACCCGAACTCGGCCACCTCGCAGTTCTTCATCAACGTGAAGAACAACGACTCGCTCAACGCACCCAATCCCGACGGCTACGGCTACACCGTGTTCGGCAAGGTCGTGGCCGGCACTGACGTGGTCGACAAGATCCGCGCCGTGCAAACGGGCAACAAGGGCGGCATGCAGAACGTGCCCGCCGAAACCATCACCATCCAATCCGCCACCCTGGCGAAGTAACCTCATTTCCGAAGAAGGAGTCCCCTCATGAGCAATCCCCAAGTCGAACTGCACATCAAGAACTACGGCGTGATCACGCTGGAACTCGATGCTGCCAAGGCGCCGAAGTCGGCCGAGAACTTCATCGCCTACGTGAAGAAGGGCCACTACGACAACACGGTGTTCCATCGCGTGATCCCCGGTTTCATGGTGCAAGGCGGCGGCTTCGAGCCCGGCATGAAGCAGAAGCCCACCGGCGCCGAAATCGAGAACGAAGCCAACAACGGCCTCAAGAACGCCAACTACACCGTGGCCATGGCTCGCACCAGCGCGCCGCATTCGGCCACCGCGCAGTTCTTCATCAACGTGGCGGACAACGGCTTCCTGAACCACACCGCGCCTTCGGCCCAGGGCTGGGGCTATGCGGTGTTCGGCAAGGTGATCAACGGCACCGACGTGGTCGACAAGATCAAGGCCGTGAAGACGGGCCGCAAGGGCTTCCACGACGACGTGCCGCTCGAAGACGTGGTGATCGAAAAGGCCGTCGTCATCTCGGAATGACCCACAGGCACGGCGTGGCATGACCAAGGTGGCGAACCAGGCTTTTTCGGAGCTGGTGGCGCCACCCGCGTGGCGCACCGTGGACCTGATTTCCGACCTGCACCTGCAGGCCGGCGAACCCGCCACCTTCGAGGCCTGGCTGGGCTATTTGCAGACCACGCCGGCCGATGCGCTGTTCATCCTCGGCGACCTGTTCGAGGTCTGGGTGGGCGACGATGCCGCCGCCCTGCCCGGCTTCGAGGCGCAATGCGCCGAGTTGCTGCGCCGCACGGCACAGCGCCTGCCGGTGTTCTTCATGCACGGCAACCGCGACTTCCTCGTCGGCCCCGCGCTTGCAGCCCAATGCGGCTTCACGCTGCTCGAGGACCCGACAGTGCTGGTGCTGCACGGCCAGCGCTGGCTCCTGAGCCACGGCGACATCCTC